>NZ_VHLC01000105.1:0-31880 GCF_006547355.1 Myxococcus sp. AB036A
GGGTGGGGGTGGGCATTCCAGGAGGTTGTGCCGGGCGCGACGGAAACACGGGCTTTCTGGCCGTTGGAACCGGGGCTGCCCCGTGGGCCGAGGTGAAAGTCGGGACGAATGTCTGGAAGCCCGCGCTGTTGAGCGGGGCCTGTCCTGGAGCGGAATGTGCCCTCGCCTCAAAGGGCGGTGCCGTCTCGTCGGTGCGCGCCGGGTTTGACGTCGATGGCGGTCGCTGCCCCGGTGTCGGGCCCGAAAGTCTGGTTCGGCTCGGCGTTGAGCCGCTTCACCCGTGCGCTCCCCGACGTCGTCGTCAACCAGACCTGGGCGGACTCATGGGCGGCCAGGGCAGGGAGAACAGAGCGCGGTACGCCGCAAGCGTGAAACGCATGAGGCACTCCAGGAATCGTGGAAACGGCCTGACTTTGGTTTCAGGCCATCCCTGGAGTGCCAGTCGTGCGGCAACGAACGTCTACCGGCGGCGGCGCTGCTGCATCGCCCGGCGAGCCGCGGCCCGGGCCTCACCGCGCGCCGCGACTTCCTTGAGCGCTTCTTCCTCGCCGCTGTCTCCCGACAGGAACCCGGAGAGGGTGCGGATGGTGGGGTAGCGGAAGAGGTCCACCAGCGTGAGGGGCTTCTCCACCTGGGCCTTGAGCTTCTCCAGCACCTGCACCATCAGCAGCGAGTGGCCGCCCAGGTCGACGAACTTGTCCTCCACGCCGACCTTGTCGAGCTTGAGCACGTCCTGCCAGATGCTGGCAATCAGCGCCTCCGTCTCGCCTTCCGGCCGGATCAGCTCCCCGCGCGCCTGCGCCTGCTCCGGGGGTGGCAGGGCCTTGCGGTCCACCTTCTTGTTCGGCGTCTGGGGGAAGGTGCTCAGCGTCACGAAGGCCTGCGGCACCATGTACTCGGGCAGCCTCGTGCGCAGGAACTCGCGCAGCGCGTCCGCCGCGGGCGGCTCGCCCGGCTTCGCGATGAGGTAGGCCACCAGCCGCTTGTCGCCCGGAATGTCCTCGCGGACGATGACGACCGTCTCCCGCACCGCGGGGTGTTCGCCCAGCCGGGATTCGATTTCGCCCAGCTCGATGCGGAAGCCGCGCACCTTCACCTGGTGGTCCAGCCGGCCGATGAACTCCACCAGGCCGTCCTGCCTCCACCGCGCGGCATCGCCGGTGCGGTACATCCGCGCGCCCGGCTGGGAGGAGAACGGGTCCGGCACGAAGCGCTCGCGGTCCATCTCCGGACGGTGGTGGTAGCCCCGCACCACGCCCTCGCCGCCGATGTACAGCTCACCCGCCGCGCCAATGGGCAGCGGACGCTGCTGCGCATCCAGGATGTAGAGCTGCGTGTTCGCGATGGGCGTACCGATGGGCACGCCTTCGCCCACGTTCTTCACCGGCTGGGTGGAGGACCAGATGGTCGTCTCGGTGGGGCCGTACATGTTGATGACGTCGCCGGACACCGTCTCGGAGAGCTGACGCGCCAGCGGGACGGGGAAGGCCTCGCCGCCCACCATCATCTTCTTCAGCCGCTTGAGGCCCTCGCGCGAGCGCTCCTCGGCCAGCAGCATGCTTGCCTGGGACGGCGTGCACTGGAGGTGCGTCACCGCGTGACGCTCCAGCAGCGCGGGGATGGAGCCGTCCAGTTCGGGCTCGGCGCCCGGCTGGCCCACGCCCGAGTTGGCCCGCTGGCGCACCTCGGCCAGCAGCGGCAGGTGCTTCATCACCAGCTCCGTGGGCACCCCGAAGTCCACGAGGCAGGCAATCTCGTCCACGTCCAGGCCCTTGAGCCGGTCCACGAGCGCGACGCACGCATCGACGCTGCCGAACAGGCCGGAGGACTGGAAGTAGCGCTCGAAGGAGAAGTCGAGCAGCGCGTCCATCTCCTCGGCGGACAGGTGGTCGGTGCCGAAGTTGCCGTTGGCCAGCGTCGTCTGTGCTTTGAAGGCCGGGAAGCTCCAGGCCGCCTCCTTGATGAGGCCCACCGACGACCTGAGGTACGACTTCATCGGCTCGCGGACGACCTCCTTCACGGACGCCTCGGAGTCACCGACGAAGGTGTGCAGCATCAGCGACACGGTGCCCTTGCCGGGGTGGCCGGCCTTGGCCCACGTTTCCCGGTAGAGGGCAATCTTCTGCGCCACCTCTTCCACTGATTGGCCCAGCAGGTGGGTGAGGACGTGGCAGCCCGCGCGCGCGGCTTCCTCGAACGTCTCGGGGTTGCCCGCGGTGGTGACCCAGATGGGCAGCTCTTTCTGCACCGGGCGGGGCAGGGTGCGCAGCTTCACGGTGTGGCCCGTGCCGCTCTTCGTCTCTAGCGCCTCGCCGCGCCACAGCCGGCGCACGTCTTCAATCTGCTGGAACATGATGCGCTTGCGGTCCGGGAAGGACTCCGGACGCAGCGCGAAGTCGTTGGGCTGCCAGCCCGCGGCGAACGAAATGCCCACGCGGCCGTGGGAGATGTTGTCCACTACGGACCAGTCCTCGGCGATGCGCAGCGTGGGGTGCAGCGGCGACACGAGGCTGCCGGCGCGAAGCTGCACGTTGCGCGTCACCGCCGCCAGCGCGGCCGACGTCACCGCCGGGTTGGGGAAGAGTCCGCCGAACGCGTGGAAGTGCCGCTCCGGCGTCCACACGGCGCAGAAGCCGTTCGTGTCCGCGAAGCGCGCGCTCTCCATGAGCAGGTCATAGCGGCCCTCGGGACGCTCGCCTTCATCACTGGAGAAGTAGAAGAGACTGAACTCCATGGCGCGCGAGGCGTGCTTGCCAGCCTGCGCCGCGTCGTGCCGCTCCGCGTGCAGCACCACCGTGAAGCCGCGCGTGAGCGTCCAGAGCAGCTCCAGCACGGAGATGTCGAAGTTGAGGCTCGTCACCGCCAGCCAGGTGCCGCGCTCCGTGCCTAGGCGCTCGTCCATGCCAACGCCGAAGTTCACGACGTTGCGGTGTTCAATCATCACCCCCTTGGGCTTGCCCGTGCTGCCCGAGGTGTAGATGACGTAGGCCAGGCTGTCCGGCGTGGCCGGCGGCGTCTGGGCCTCCGGCGCGGCGGCGATGCGCTCCCACTGCTGGTCCACCGCGAGCACGGCCTTCGCCGCGGACGGCACGCGGGACAGCAGCCGCTCCTGGGTGAGCACCAGATGGCAGCCCGCGTCCTCCTCCATGAAAGCGATGCGCTCGGCGGGATAGGCAGGGTCCAACGGCACGTAGCAGCCGCCCGCCTTGTGCGTGGCCAGCACGCCCACCATCATCTCCAGCGAGCGCTCCATGAAGATGCCCACGCGCACGTCGCGGCCCACGCCCGCGCCGCGCAGGTGCCGTGCGAGCACCTCGGCGCGCGCGTCCAGCTCGCGGTAGGTCAGCGAGGTGCCCCGGCAGATGAGGGCAGTGTCGTCCGGCGTGCGCCGCGCCTGGGCCTGGAAGAGCGAGGCCAGGGTGGCGTCGCGGGGGAAGTCCCGCCGCGTGTCGTTCCACCGGGTCAGGAGCTGGCGCTCCTCCGCGCCCAGCAGGTCATGCTCGCCCACCGCCTTGCCCGGCGCGTCCCGGAGCGAGGCGAGGAACGCGTTGAGCTGCCGCGCCACGTCGTCCACGCGGGCCTTGTCCACGCGCGTGGCATCGAAGTGCAGGTGGGCGTGTCGGCCCTGCGCGTCCACGTCAATGACGAGCGCCGCGCCACCCACGGCGGGGTTCTCCGCTCCGATGCGCAGCGCGACGGGATACGCCACTTCGCCGCCGTGGCGCTGGAGGTTGGAGAGCTGGGCGGAGCGGCCCAGGACGTCGCGCGCGAGCACGCCCTTGTCGCGCAGTTGCGTCAGCGCCTTGCGGAAGGCACCCGCGGCCTGCTCCGGCGCATCCTTCATCGGCAGCTCGATGCGCAGCGGGAGCTGCGAGGCGAAGAAGCCTTCCACGCCTTCGATGCGGGCGCGCGTGGACGCATCCGCGTAGCCGACGTCGAAGCGGGGCTCGGGGGACAGGCGCGCCAGGAACGCGATGGCGGTGAAGAGCAGCCGCTCCTCGGGAGGCAGGTCCGTGACCCAGCCTGGGGCAAGGTCGCTGGCCTCGAACTTCAGCGTGTGCGTCCCCACGTCCTTGGAGCTGCCGCCCAGGAAGGGCAGGTCCGGTGGCGCGAGCGTCTCCAGGCGACGGAGGAAGAACGACTCCGCCTTGCCCGCCTGCGTGCCCACCTCGGTCAGCCGGGCGCGCAGCTCCGGAGCGGCGGCGGGCAGGAGGTCACCCCGGGCAAGCATTCGAGCGCCGAGCACGTCGGCCCACGACAGCGGCGCGCCGCACAGCCCCTTGGGGCCCTTCAGCGTGAGGTCTCCGCCCTGGAGCGCCACCGTCAGCGCGTCACCTTCGATGTCGAGCACGGTGCCCGGTGCGGACTCGGATGCCGGCTCGGAGCGGCGGGCCTCGGAGATGGCGATGGGCGCGTTGCCCAGCCACACCTTCGCGAAGGACAGCGGGTTGGGGTAGCCGCCGTAGTCGAGCGCCGACACCAGCGCGTGCGCCACGTCCACGTCTCCGTGGAGGTCGAGGACGCCCGCGGCCTCCGGACGCTGCGCGAGGCCGAAGTAGCTGCGCTGCGCGAAGTCCTGCTCCTTTGCCTCGGACGTGCCCGCGACCAGCTCTTCCGCGAACTCCGCGAAGGTCTCCATGCCCAGCGTGTAGCAGCGGGCGTTGAGGCTGAAGGCCGTCTCACCAGGGGCGATGTCGAAGAGGCGCTGCTTGAGGATGCGGCCCTCGTCCGCGCCCTTCGTCATCTCGTGCCACGTGACGCCGTGCTGAGGCTCCCGGTTCAGCAGCGCCCACGACGTGACATTGAGTCCGGCGTAGCGGGGCAGCGGGCCGTCATGGAAGTTGATGGCCATGCGCCGGGGCAGGCGCAGGACTTCGTCCTTCACCATGCTCAGGTTGACGATGCTGAAGAGCCAGTCGAAGGGCGCCTGGGACAGGAAGGGCAGCACCTGCTCGCCGGGCGGCACGTGCGGCACGCCCTGCTCCTCCGCCCACTTCTGGAGCGCGGGCTCGCGCGTGACGAGCCCGAGAATCCGGACGCCCCGCTCGGTGAGGGCTTGCGCACAGGGAACGACGAGGGTGCCCTCGCCAATGATGAAACAGCTGGGCGACTCCGGAGCCGCGCTCATTCAGTGCCTCCTGCGTTGCTGCGATTCGGGTGTTCCCCGCTCACAAGCCCAGGCCCTGCCGGGCGTCGGCGAGCGCGGGGGGATGCTTCAAAAGCTCGGCGTGACCGATGCCGGGGTACGTCTTGAGGGGGACGCGAAGCCCACGGCTGACGCGCTCGCCCTGGACGGGGGGCAGCGCGCTGTCAGCGCCTCCATGCAGCACGAGCGCGGGCGGGAGTCGCTTGGGTTGCAGCAGCGGCTGGTTGTCGTACCGGTGCCGCCCGACGAGGCTTCCGATGAGCCCCGTGCGCCCTACCTTCATCGCCTGGAACGGCGCGAACAGCACCAGTCTCCGAGCGGGCGTCTCCTGCGCCCGAAGCGCGTGGGCCGCCGCGAGCGCCGACATGGTTCCCATGGAGAAGCCCACGAGGTGGATGTCCTGCGCCGCGGCAGGATGCGTCTCCGTCAGCCAGCGCATGGCGCTCGCGGCGCTGTCTCGGAGTGCTTCGGGGGAGGGCTTGCCCGGCGAGCCGTCGAAGCCGGGCGGCGCGATGGCGGCCAGCCCGAGTCCGCGGCCTTCGTCCAGCGAGAGCAGGACGGACTTCGCCTCCGCGAGGTACCCCGGGGTGTTGCCGCCGAAGTACACCAGCCAACGCGTCTCACCCGCGGAGGGCGGCCGCGTCAGGGCGACGAGCCTGGGCGGCGCGTCGGGGCCCGTCACCGCCCATCCATCCGAGGCCAGGCTCGCCCGTTCCTCCGCCGATAGGGGCGCGCCGGTGTAGGGGAACGGGCCCGGGAGATCCGCGTCGTCTCGAGTCAATCCCACCATGAGTATCCCCACCGCCAGCACGGCGGCTGTGACCAGCGGGAAGCGCTGGTTCACCCTGAAGCGCGCCCCTCTCACTGAGTGCCCACCCGGCGCGCTTCGTCACGCGTGCCGCGCTGTGCATCGTCCAGGGCCTCCTTGAGCAGCCGCCCCAGGACATGGACGTTGGGCTCGCGCACCAGGCTGTCGTGGTCGCCCGGCACCTCGCGGATGTTCAGCGCTGGCACCAGCGGCTCCCAGCCCAGGCTGGTGCCCATGTGCGCGTAGATGGCGTGAATCTCCTGCGCGCGGAACAGCGTCACGGGACCGGCGTAGGGGCTCGGGACGTAGCGGCTGGCCAGGGCCTGGAAGCGCTCGGTGAGCTGGAGGTTGCGCAGCTCGATGGGCAGCGCTTCCCCCCGCTGCTCGTACCAGCGCAGCTTGAGCTGGCTCAACAGCCGGGTGCCGTCGCGCTCCACCTTGGTGCGCAGCTTCCGGCTGACGTAGCTGGCCGCGCCCTCCCGGCGCAGCTCCCGCAGGCGCTCAGGGAGGGACTGGCGCCGCTCCTGGGTGGACGGGTGGAAGGTGTCCAGGAACGCGACCAGCGCCACCGGCTCGCCCAGCGCGTGCAGCCGCTGCGCTATTTCGTAGGCGACCACGCCGCCGCCGGAGTAGCCGCCGAGCAGGTAGGGCCCGTGGGGCTGCACCTGACGGATGCTCTCCAGGTAGATGGACGCCATCTCCTCGATGCTGTCGGCCGGAGGCAGCTTGCCGTCCACGCCACGCGCCTGGAGCCCGTAGAAGGGCTGCTCCTTGCCGAGCGTCTGCGCCAGCTCGCGGAAGTTGAGGACGTTGCCGCCCGCGCCGTGCACGCAGAAGAAGGGGAGGGCATTGCCGCCCTTCTGGATGGTGACCAGCGGAGACCAGCTCTTCGGCACCGCCTTGACGCCCGGGGCCTGCGCGGCCGGCGCCGTGTCACCCGGACCCGCGTCCGGCGTGAAGGGAATCCCGGCGGCCTCACGCACCAGCGCGGCGCACTGCTCCAGCGTGGGGGCCTCGAACAGCGTGGCCAGCGTCAGGTCCGCGCCCAGCGTCTTCTTGATGCGCGCGAACAGGCGCACCGCGATGAGCGAGTGTCCGCCCAGCTCGAAGAAGTTGTCCTTGAGCCCCACCTTCGGCGCGCCGAGCAGTTGCTGCCACAGCTCCGCCAGCTTGCGCTCCACGTCGTCGCGCGGTGCGTCCGCGGCCGCCACACCGGACGGCGCGCCTGCCTGTGCCGTGGCCGTCGCCGCCGCGGGCTTCGCCTCCTGCTTCGGGCGCATGCGGGCCGCGAGGGTGTGCAGGTCCATGGAGCTGACGAAGAGCGCGGGCGTGTCCTTGAGGGCCAGCGCGCGCAGGAAGGCGTCCTGACCTTCCGCCGGCTTGATGCCCAAAGGCAGCCAGCTCTCCAGCAGTGAGCCCTTCTTCTGCGGCGAGCGGCCGAAACGCCGCGCCTCGACGGACGCGACGAGGTAGCCCTCGATGGCGCAGAAGACATTCCCGTCCGTGTCGGTGAGCGTGACGTCGAGCAGCGCGCCGCGGCCTTCCTCCTGGCGCACGCGGACGAGGCTCAGCGCCACCTGGGGCCAGGGGCCCCAGACCTGAAGCTGCCGGTAGGAGACGGGCACGTGCAGCTTCCCCGGCTGTCCTGCGTCGGGGAGCAGGGAGAAGGCAAAGCCGGAGGCGATGTCCAGCAGCCCGGGCGGAATCCCGTACGTCGACAGGTCCTCGCGGTAGGCGGCGGGCAGCTCCAGACGGCCCAGGGCCTCGGACGTGCCGAAGCCCGCGTCGCGCAGCACCTTCCAGCGTGGACCGAATGCGATGAGCGCGTCCTGCGGCAGGGACTGCTCGCCCTCGCCGAAGGTCAGCGGCCGCTCACCGCAGCGAACCTTCGCCGCGGACACGTTCAGCGCCGCGGGACGCTGGCCCGTGGCCTGGTGGAGCCGCGCGGTGGCATGCTCCGTCCAAGCGTTTCCGGCCGCGCGGCTGCGCACGCGGAAGGTGAAGCCGTCGCCCTCCGGCGCCAGCCCGATCTCCACCTCCCGTACCTTGCCGTCCGGGACGTCCAGCGGTGACACCAGCGAGAGCTGCGACAACTCCAGCGGCTCGCCAGGACGCGCCAGCGCCCAGGCGGCGCGGGCCAGCTCGACATAGGCCGTACCAGGGAGGACGGGGCCTCCGCCGCGCATCCGGTGCTCATCCAGCACCCAGTGGGCCTTCGCGTCGTAGATGGCGCGGAAGACGTGGTGCCCTTCGGGGGCCTCCACGCGCCGCTGGAGCAGCGGGTGGCTGACGGACTCACCGGGCGGCAACTGCGGCGCGAGCTGCGCCGCGGCCATGCCGACCTCCTGCCAGACGCCCCAGCCCAACGCGAGTGCACGCTTCGCGACGCCCGTGGCCTCCAGCCGTGTCGCCTGCGCCAGCAGGTACGCGTTGGCGGCGACGTAGTCCACCTGCCCCGGGGGCCCGAGCCACGCGCTCGTCGACGCGAAGCTGACGAAGAAGTCCAGTGCCGCTCCTTGCAGCGCTTCTTCCAGCGCGAGCGCCCCCAGTGCCTTGGGCGCGAGCACCCGCAGGGCAGAGTCGCGTGTCTTCGCCTCCAGCGGCCCGTCCTCGAGCGTGCCCGCCGCGTGCACCACGCCATGCAAGGCGCCGAAGCGCTCCCGCACCTGGGCGATGGCCGCGCGCAGTTGACCGGCGTCAGTGGTGTCCGCCTTGAGCAGCAGCACCTGTGCGCCCAGGCCTTCCAACGTGCGCTGAAGCTCCGCGTGCGACGCGCTGGCCGCCGACCGCGACACCAGCGCGAGCCGGGCCTTCACCTTGCGAGCGAAGAGCTCGGCGAGCGTGCGGCCGATGCCGCCCAGGCCGCCCGTGATGAGGTAGACGCCCTGCTCGCGCAGCGGACTCGGGCCCTCGTCCAGCGCCGTCCGCTCCACCACCTGCACCAGCCGACGCCCACCGCGCAGCGCCACCGGCGCCTCGACGTCCGGGCGCAGCAACTCGTCCGCGAGCTCCCGCGCCTGACCCATCACGTTGACCACCAGTTGCAGGTCCACCACGCGGGCCTTGAGCTCGGGAAGCTCCTTGGGGCCCACGAGCAGCGGACCGAAGCTGAGCGCCTGCTCGGGGCTGGTGGCGTGTCCTTCGGCGGGCAGGGCCTCCTGGGTCACCCGCATGTAGCGCAGGCCCGGAGGCAGCGACTCGGAGGTCAGGGACTGCATCAGCGCCAACGGCGTGAGGAAGTACCGCGACACCGCGCGTTCCCAAGCCAGCGGGGCCATGTCCCGGCCGGTGATGTCCACGATGCGAGGCGGCACGCGCCCCTCGGCGCCCAGCGCATCCCAGAGCGCTTCCCAGTCCTCGCGCGCGTCGAACCGCAGGGTGAAGTGCCCCGCGTCCGCGCGGCCAAAGGCATCACCCGGCAGCACGCGAATCACCTGGGCGCCGCGCGCCGACAGCTCGCGAGCCAGCTCGCTGATCAGCAGGTGCTGCTCGCCCACGAGGAGCCAGCGCTCGTTCTCCGTTGGGGCCTCCGGCGCCGCGCCGGCCTGCTCACGGAAGCGCGGCACATAGCCCCAGCGCGACACGTTCTCTTCACGCACCAGCGGGCGCTCACCCTCGCGCCGCGCCATGAAGGTGCCGCTGCCCGGCTCCACCCAGTGGCGCTCGCGCTCGAAGGCATACGTGGGCAGCGCCACGCGGCGCCGCTTCTGGCCATCGAAGAGCGCGGCGGCGTCCAGGTCCACGCCCGCGGCCCAGAGGCGGCCGAGCGCGAGCTGGAAGAACGCGAGGTCCGCCACGGTGTCGTTGGGGTGCCGCAGTGACGGCACCAGTTGCTCGGCCTGCGGCGTCTCCACCTGGGCGCGCAGCAGCTGCGTCAGCGTCTGGCCGGGGCCGACCTCCAGGTAGACGCGCGCCCTGTCCGCCAGGAGCACGCCCGCGCCCTCGGCGAAGCGCACCGGCTGACGCAGGTGCCGCACCCAGTAGTCGGGCGACGTGGCCTCCTCCGGCGTCACCCAGGTCCCGGTGACGTTGGAGATCCACGGGCCGGTGGGCTTGGAGAAGCGCACCGTGCCCAGGAACTCACGGAAGGGCGCGAGGATGGGCTCCAGCATGCGCGAGTGCGCGGCCACGCGGATGTGCAGCCGCCGCGCCTCCACCTCGCGAGCCTTGAGCTGGGCCTCCAGCGCCTCGATGGCGGCCACTTCACCGGAGACGAGGCACAGCCCCGGCGCGTTGTGCGCGCCCAGGTCCAAGCCCTCGCCCAGCAGCGGCTTCAGCTCCGCCTCGGGCATCTCCACGCTGAGCATCGCGCCGGCGGGGAGCTGGTCGAAGAGGCGGCCACGGCAGGCGACGATGCCCAGCGCGTCCTTCACGGAGAACACGCCATTGAGCTGCGCGCAGGCGTACTCGCCCATGCTGTGGCCCATGCAGGACTGCGGCGTCAGGCCACGCGCCTTCCACAGCGCGGCGAGCGACAGCTCCACGGACAGCAGCGCCGGCAGCGCGTACGTGGCCTGCTCCAACTGGGCGCGGGCTTCCTTCTCGGCGCCGGCCTCCGGGAAGAGCAGGGGCCGCAGCTTCAGCGACTGGTGCTGTTCGAGCAGCGACAGGCACTCATCCAGCGCGCGGCGGAACACGGGCTCCTGCTCGTAGAGACCCTTCGCCATGCCCGGGTACTGCGCTCCGCCGCCCGGGAAGAGGAAGACGACGGAGCGGCCCTCCGCCTCCGTCTGCGCCTGGGCCGTCCGTGCGGCCTCTGGCTGCGACAGCAGGCGCACGGCGTCCTCGCGGGACGAGGCCACCACGGCGCGGCGATGCGAGAAGCGGCGGCGGCCCTCGAGCAGGGTGTACGAGGTGTCACCCAGGTTCGGCGCGTCGGCTTCACCCAGCCGCGTGGCCAGCCGCTGGGCGGCGCGCTCCAGGGCGGCGGGGGTGCGCGCGGACAGCCACAGCGTCTCGAAGGGACGCGCGGCGGACGTCTGCGGCTGCGCGGGCGCCTCCTCCAGGATGACGTGCGCGTTGGTGCCACCCACGCCCAGCGAGTTCACCGACGCCCGGCGCGGCCGGCCCTTGGCGGCAGGCCAGTCGCGCAGCGCGGCGTTCACGCTGAAGGGCGAGCGCGCGAAGTCGATCTGCGGGTTGGGCTTCTCGAAGTGCAGCGTGGGCGCCATCTGCTTGTGGCGCAGCATCTGGACGACCTTGACGAAGCTCGCCACGCCCGCGGCCGTGTCCAGGTGGCCGATGTTCGTCTTCACCGAGCCGATGCGGCAGAACCCGCTCTTCTGCGTCTGCGTGCGGAAGGCCTGGGTGAGGGCGGTGATTTCAATCGGGTCGCCCACCGGCGTGCCGGTGCCGTGGCACTCGATGTAGTCGATGGAGTCGGCGCTGATGCCGGAGACGTTGAGCGCCTCCACGACGGCGTCCGCCTGCCCGTCCACGGACGGCGCCAGGTAGCCCACCTTGCGCGCGCCGTCGTTGTTCACCGCGCTGCCCTTCACCACCGCGTAGATGGTGTCGCCATCCGCCAGCGCGTCCTCCAGGCGGCGCAGCACGATGACGCCCGCGCCGCTGCCGAAGAGCGTGCCCTGGGAGCGGTGGTCGAACGCGCGGCAGCGCCCGTCCGGTGAGAGGATTTCTCCCTCCTGGTACAGGTAGCCGCGGTAGTGCGGCAGCTCCAGCGTGACGCCGCCCGCCAGCGCCAGGTCGCACTCGCGCGCCAGCAAGCTCTGGCAGGCGGAGTGGATGGCGACGAGCGACGTGGAGCACGCCGTCTGCACGTTGAGGCTGGGCCCGCGCAGGTCCAGGCAATACGAGACACGGGTGGTGAGGAAGTCCTTGTCGTTGCCCGTGTGCCGCACGAGGAACAGTCCCACCTGTTCCATCAGTTGCGGGTTGGTGAAGAGGTTGTAGGGCATGTACGCGTTCATGCCCGAGCCGCCGAACACGCCGACGGGCCCCTTGAACCGCTCCGGCGGATGACCGCTGTGCTCCAGCGCTTCCCAGCACACTTCCAGGAAGTGGCGGTGCTGCGGGTCCATGAGGGACGCCTCGCGCGCGCTGAAGCCGAAGAAGCCCGCGTCGAAGTCCTCCAGGCCCTCGTACACCATGCCCGACTTCACGTAGTTCGGGTCCTGGAGCAGCGCCGGGTCCACGCCCGCGCTCAAGAGCTGCGCGTCACTGAAGTGCGTGACGGACTCGACGCCGTCGCGCACGCGGCGCCAGAACGTGTCCACATCGCGCGCACCAGGCAGTCGCGCGGCCATCCCGACCACCGCGATGTCTGGTGAATCCGCAAGCCCTTCAACGTCTTCCGTCATGACAGTAGTCCTGGAAAGTACCGCTTCCAGCAGTTCAAATCAGCACAGTTTGAGGAGGGTCGAACCCGCCCCAGCTTTGGAACCGGTGTACCAAGGTCTGTCACGACATCCCCCCGCTGCGCTCAGCCTACTCGTGTGTGGCATTGAGCCCGAATATCTGGCGCAGCCGTCCGAGTATACGGCCGACCTCGGCGGGAATGGCGTCGTTGCTCGTTCCGCTCGCTTCGGCCACCGCGCGCAGCTGGGTCCGCCGTTGGGCAAGCATGGAGGAGAGCTGCCGGGCCAGGCCGGGATACTCCGTGAAGAGGCGGGCGAAGGTGGGACGGTCCACTTCGAGGAGCAAGGAGTCCTCCACCGCCACCACCGTGGCCGAACGGCGCTCTCCCGTCAGCAGGCACATCTCTCCGAAGTAGCTGCCCCGACCCAGGCGGGTGACTTCCGACTGCGACTTCCCCGTGCGCACGCTCACCTCTCCGGAGGCGAGCACGTAGAAGGTCCGGCCCTCGTCGCCCTCCTGGATGATGCGCTCGCCGGCGCCGAAGCGGCGCACCAGCGACTCCTGGCGCAGCCGGTCCAGCTCCTCCGTGTCCAGGGACTGGAAGAGGTCCACGGCGCCCAGGAGGCTGCGGATGGTGTCCTCCGACAGCTCCGTGCGCGCCATCTCCTGCCGCACGTGCACCGTGCGCTGGGCGTAGGGAATCTCGATGTTCGCCCGGCGCAGCCGGTACCACAGGCGGGTGTGGAGGTCCTCCTTCACCGCGTCGGCCAGGCCGTAGTCGCCGATGAAGAACCGCACCATGTAGCGGATGGCGGAATCCTCGTAGCTCAGCGTGCGCGCGATGGGAGACGGCTCCGGGAGGATGAGGGGGGTCTCTCGCATCGTCTCCAGCAGCGCGTGCTTGACCTGGTTGGGCGCGGCGTCCCGTGACAGGCGGAACTCCACGTCGATGCCGACGGGGTTGGGGTCCTGGGTGAAGTTGAGGACCAGCTCCTTGGCCACCATGCTGTTGGGCAGCGTGATGACCTCGCGGCGGAAGTTGGCCAGCCGGATGGAGCGCCAGCCAATGAAGACCACGCGTCCGGTGTGAGTGCCGATGCGGATGAAGTGGCCGACCTCGAATGGGCGGTCCAGTTGGAGGGACAGGCCCGCGAAGAGGTTGCCCAGCGTCTCCTGGAGCGCCAGACCTATGACCACCGACAGCACCGCGGACGTGGCCACCAGGCCCGCCAGGTCCACGTTGAACTGGGTGCGCAGGAGCGGCAGCACCGCCAGTGGGTACAGCGTGAAGTCGATGACGTTGCGCAGGATTTTCGGTGTGCCCACCGCCGGCGCGCGCAGCCGGATCACCTTCAACGCCAGGGCCACGCTGGCGCGGATGCCACCGAAGGTGAACATCAGCATCCAGCTGATCTGGAGCGCCTTCTGCATGCCCTCTGGCGCCGTCGCGGGCAGGGCCCATGTGGCCAGCCGGAGGACGATGAACGCGATGAGGAGCCGGATGGCGCTCTTCAAATCCTGTCGCAGGTCGCCGTCATGGGAGGCGGCGCGCACCCCCATCAGCACGACGATGAGCAGCGCACCCACGGCCAGGGACAGGTTGCTCTGAAGGAAGGGCAGCAAGGCGAGGGGGAATGTCTCCCGCCATCTCCATGGGGGTCAAGGCGGCCGTTGACGCGTGCCGCGTGAGCGGGGATACACGCGCCATGACGCTCGCAACGGTACTGGGACAGCCTCGCGCGGTGGACGCCCTCCTGGCGGCCCTGCGCAGCGGCGCGGTCCACCACGCGTACCTCTTCGCCGGGCCGGAAGGGGTGGGCAAGGAGCTGGCGGCCGTCGGGCTGGCCCAGGCCCTCACGTGTCCCGAGCAGCCAGACGTGGGCTGCGGCGCCTGCGCGAGCTGCCAGCGGGTGGAAAGGGGCCTCCACCCGGACGTCACCTGGGTGATGCCTGATGATGAGCGGGTGTCCCGGGGGCTGGCGGGCCGGTCCGACTTCACCGGGACGCCCAGCCGGGAGTTGCGCGTGGAGCAGGTGCGCCAGCTCCAGGAGCGCATCGCCCTTCGCGGTCTGGAGTCGCGCCGCAAGGTGGCGCTCATCGTCTCCGCCCAGACCATGAACGTGCAGGCGCAGAACGCGTTCCTCAAGACGCTGGAGGAGCCGCCTTCGGACACCACGATCATCCTGGTGGCCAGCGCGATTGACCGCCTGCTGCCCACCATTCGCAGCCGGTGCGGAAAGGTACACTTCGGCCCACTGCCGGTGGACCTGGTGGCCCGGCGCGTGGCGGAGGCGCGCAAGCTGGACGCGGAGACGGCCATGCTCGCGGCCGTCATGGCGGGCGGCAGCCTGGGCCGGGCCATGGCGCTGGACGTGGACGCGCTGTCGCGGCGCAAGGACACCATCACCGCCTTCGAGGCCCTGCGCGGCGAGGACGCCGTCGGCCTGCTGCGCTTCGCGGAGGCCCATGGCGGCTCGCGCGAAGAGGCGGAGAGCACCCTGGAGCTGCTGGCACTGTGGACGCGCGACGTGGCGCTGGTGAAGTCAGGCCTGGAGTCGGGGCTGGCCAACCGCGACATGGTGGAGCTGGCCCGGCAGGTGGCGGCCCGCACGTCCGACATCCTCCTGCACCGCCGGCATTCGCTGCTGGAGGCGGCGCGGGCGGCCATTGCCCGGAACGGTGCGCCCCGGCTCCAACTGGAGCGGATGCTCATCGACCTGTTCACGGAGGCATCGCGATGAGCGCCAGTGACATGGATGACGTGCTGGCCAGCGTGAAGGGGGGCAAGGTCGCCCCGGTGTACCTCTTGGTGGGCGAGGAGTTTCTGGTCCGCAAGGGCGCTGACGAGTTGGTGAAGCTGCTCGTCCCCGATGCGGCCATGGGCCTCAACCTGGCTGTGTTGGACGCGGGCAGCCCGCGCGAGGTGGCGCAGGAGCTGGCCACGCTGCCGCTGTTCCCCGGCCGCAAGGTGGTGCTGGTCCGCGACCCGGAGTTCCTGGCGCCCAAGAAGGGGCGAGGGGACGCGCTGGGCAAGGCGCGCGAGGCGTGGAAGGCGGGCAAGCGGAAGGAAGGCGCGCGGCGACTGTTGGCGCTGGCGGCCCGCGCGGGCTGGGGCGTGGAGCAGTTGGACCCGAGCACTCCCGGCGCGCCGTCGGTGGAGAAGTGGAAGGACGAGCTCAACGTCGAGCTGGCCGACGTGGACATGGCCTTCCTCAAGGAGGCGGCCGCTTTCTGCCGCGAGGAGCGCATCTCCGCGCCGGAGGGGGATGCCTCCGCGTTGCTGGACCTCATCCAGAAGGGCGTGCCGGCGGGCCATGCGCTGGTGCTGGCCGCGTCCGACATGGACGCCAAGAATCCGCTGGTGAAGCTGGCCCACGACAAGGGCTATGTCGTCGAGCGGAAGGTGGCGGCGCGTCACAAGGACCTGGACCTGACGGACATCGCCAAGGAGTTCCTGGCGCCCTTCAAGAAGAAGCTGGGGCCTGGCGCGCTGGACGAACTCAAGGAGCGCATCGGCGGGAACATCCGCCTGCTTCAGTCGGAGCTGGAGAAGCTGGCCACGTATTCAGAAGGGCCCGCCATTGAGCGGGCGGACGTGGCCGCGCTGGTCCACCACGCGCGCGAGGAGGAGTTCTTCGAGCTGTCCGAGGCGCTCCAGAAGCGCGACTTCGGCGGAGCGCTGTCCTACGCGGACGACGCCATGGGGCAGGGAACCCACGCGTTGCAGTTGCTGGGCGCGGTGGCCTCCATCGTCCGGAGCCTGCTGGAGAGCCATGAGTGGCTGTGGCGCTACGCGGGAGGCAATCCGCCTCGCACCGCGAAGGACGTAGAGGCGCGCGTCTTCCCCCGGCTGGAGGCGGAGCTGAAGGGCAGCAAGCGGAAGATGCCCAACGCGTGGGCGCTCACGTTCAGCATGAAGGCCGCGGCGGGCTATGAGCGGCGGGAGCTGCTGGGCGCGCTGGTGGCCTGCGCCGAGGCGGACCTGGCGCTGAAGTCGTCAGCGAACGGCCGGCTGATCATCGAGCGGCTGCTGGCCACGGTGTGTGTGCGCCAGCACGGCGCGGGTTATTAGAGGAGGCGCATATGGCGGACAAGCGTCGTTTCGACCTCTTCGCGGACTTCCTGGTGGAGCGTTTCAACGCGCCGCGCGTCTTCGACGTGGCCGGCGGGCAGGGAAAGCTCAACGAGGCGCTGACGAAGCGGGGCCGTGCCGTCACCACCTTCGACCTGCGGCACAAGCACCTGCCCGTCACCTACGCCCAGCGCATCTTCACGCTGGAGGAGCCGTGCGAGGCGGAGCTGGTGGTGGGCATGCACCCGGATGGCGCCACCCGCATCATCATCCAGTACGCGGCGGCGCACCGGCTGCCCTTCGCCGTGGTGCCGTGCTGCTCGGACAACGGCATGCCCTACAACCCGTGGATGCGGCACCTGGCCGAGCTGGCTCGCGAGTCGGGCTTCACCACCGTGGAAGAGGTGAAGCTCTCCATGGACGGGCGGGCCCGGGTCATCGTGGGGGAGCATGGCGCCGCCGCGCCTTGACGGCGTCGGAGTCCCCGCCGCCTGTCACTCGGTGGGCCCGGTCAGCAGGCCCGTGACGTCCTTCCATGGCCCCTGGCAGGGGGGCGTGTCCGAGGCGAGGTAGTGCCCGACGCGCCCCGGCGCCAGCGCCACCACGGCGGATGAGCGCGTGCCGTAGAGCGGCGTGTGGATGCAGAGCGCCTGGAGCCGTTGCAGGAAGTCGCGGGGCAGGTCCTCGCCCGAGCCAGGGGGCGGAATCAGCTCCTCGGCGGGGAGGGTCGGGTCCGCCAGCACCGCCTTCAAGCCCGCCTCCAGCTCCGGCCAGGGCTTCTTCGCCACCTCCATGGTCAGCAGCCGGGCCCGTTCCACCTTGGGCAACTCCGGGGCGTTCAGCACGTCATTGGGAAGGACATGCACCCCCGGGGGGACATCCTCTCGTCGCAGCTGCCGGTCCGTCCTCCGGGCGTAGGCCACGCGCAGCCGCTGGGCGTCCCCATAGAGGAGGTTGAAGGGCATGAACTCATCCCCTGGCAGGGTATCCAGGTACCGGTCCACGGCCTCCACGCTGCCGGCCTGGAGGGCCTTGAGCACCACCTCGCCCCGCGAGCGGGGGGCCGGGCCCTGGCCTCGCTCGCCCCGCTGGTTCGTCAGGCCGACGAACAAACCGCCGTGGGTTACACCCATCCACGTCCCACCGCGCTCCTCATCCCGGCCGCCCACGGCGAGCGGGGACTCCAGAAGCACTTGGGGGCCCGTCGCAGGGCGGGCGTAGAACTCGTCCCGGTTGGCCGCGAGCACCAGCGGCCATTCGGGGTGGACGTGGCGCAGGATGATGATGGTGCACATGCGTATCCGGTCGATAACATCTCCGGCTCCGCGGCGCATTCGTGCCCGCGGTCCTCACGCCGTCGATGACCTCGGCCATCCGAGCGGCTAAGGTCCGCCGCCCTCAGGAGAGTCCATGGCTGAGAGAATTCTCGTCACCAGCGCGCTGCCCTACGCGAACGGCCCGGTCCACATCGGCCACGCCGTCGAGTACGTGCAGACCGACATCTACGTTCGTTTCCTCCGCTCGTGTGGCAGGGACGTCGTCTACTTCTGTGCCGATGACACCCACGGCACGCCCATCGAACTGAACGCGGCGAAGCAGGGCCTCAAGCCCGAGGAGTTCATCGCCCGCTTCCACGAGGAGCACCAGCGGGACTTCCGCGACCTCGATGTCCGCTTCGACTACTTCCACTCCACCAACTCGCCGGAGAATCGCCAGTACGCGGAGCTCATCTACGGGCGGCTGAAGGAGAAGGGCGACATCGAGCGCCGGAACATCGAGCAGACCTACTGCGAGAACGACCGCCGCTTCCTGCCGGACCGCTTCATCAAGGGGACCTGCCCCAACTGCAAGGCGGCCGACCAGTACGGCGACGCCTGCGAGAAGTGCGGCAAGGCCTACGACCCCACGGACCTCATCGACGCGCGCTGTGCCCTGTGTGGCACGCCCCCGGTCCGCAAGCACTCCGAACACCTGTTCTTCAAGCTGTCGCGGCACGCGGACTTCCTCCAGGACGTGCTGCGCAAGCCGGGCTTCCTCCACCCGGGCCTGGCGACCCAGCTCCAGGGCTTCTTCGAGAAGGGCCTGGCGGACTGGGACATCAGCCGTGACGGGCCGTACTTCGGCTTCGCTATTCCGGGTGAGACGGACAAGTTCTTCTACGTCTGGCTGGATGCGCCCATCGGGTACATCGCCACCACGGAGAAGTGGGCGAAGGAGACGGGCAAGGCGAAGAGCGCGCTGGACTACTGGAGCGCTGACGCCGACACCCGCATCATCCACTTCATCGGCAAGGACATCGTCTACTTCCACGCGCTGTTCTGGCCGGCCGTGCTCAACGTCGCGGGCTTCCACATCCCCAGCGAAATCAAGGTCCACGGCCACCTCACGGTGAACGGCGAGAAGATGTCGAAGAGCCGCGGCACCATGGTGCCGGTGCGCGACTACCTGGACCAGTTGGACCCCAGCTACTTGCGCTACTTCTACGCGGCCAACCTGGGCCCGGGGGTGGAGGACCTGGACCTCAACCTCAAGGACTTCCGCCAGCGCGTGAATGGCGAGCTGGTCAACAACGTGGGCAACCTGGCCAACCGCGCCCTGTCGCTGCTGGCCGGTCCGCTGGAGAAGCGTCTCGCGCCCGGCCGTGCCGAGGGCCCGGGCCGCGAGTTGGTGGAGGCCGCGCTCGCCCGCGTGCCGGAGGTTCGCGACGCGTTCGACAAGCTGGAGTACCGGTCCGCCATCCGCGTCATCACCGAGATTGCCTCGGCCGCCAACGGCTTCCTCCAGACGGCCGCGCCGTGGGCCCAGGTGAAGAAGGACGCGGAGGTCGCTCGCGCGGACCTGTCCGACGCCGCGGACGTGGCCTACCTCCTGGGCGCGCTGCTCGCCCCGGTGACGCCGCGCCTGTCGGAGAAGCTCTTCGCCCAGCTCGGCGCCGAGCCGCTGACGTTCCAGGCCCTGGAGGGCGCGAAGTACCCGCTGTTGGATCGCAGCCGCCCCATTGGCACGCCCGAGCCGCTGCTGCCGCGGCTGGAGGAGGAGCGCGTCAACGCCATCATCAAGCTGCCGGAAGGCGCCGCTGCGCCGCAGGCCGCGGAGGCCAGGCCGGCCAAGGGCGCCAAGGCGGAGAAGAAGCCCGCCGAGGCTCCCGCCGCGACGCAGGCGGCGGCTCCGGGCGCTGGCGCGGCCGAGTCGTCGGGTGAAATCGAGTACGACGACTTCGCCAAGGTGGTGCTGAAGGCCGGCAAGGTGCTGGCCGCGGAGAAGGTCCAGAAGGCGGACAAGCTGCTCAAGCTCACGGTGGACGTGGGCGAGGGGAGCCCGCGCACCATCGTCTCCGGCATCGCGGAGGCCTTCGCTCCCGAGGCGCTCACCGGGCGCAACGTGGTGGTGGTGGCCAACCTCAAGCCGCGCAAGCTCAAGGGCATCGAGTCACGCGGAATGCTCCTGACGGCGGGGCCGGGCGGCAAGGAGCTGTCGCTGCTCGACCCGGGCGATGTGGCCCCTGGCAGCGAGGTGAAGTGAGGTGACGGACTGGCGTGCCGACCGGGACCGGGCCCTCCTGACGCTGGAGCGCGAGAAGCGCCCGGCGTTCAGGACGGAAGCCGCGCTCCAGCTCTATCACCTCGCGTCGGAGGTCCCCGAGCACGCCGCCGAGTTCCTCGAGGCGCTCCCCCGGCTGCTGGCGGACAAGCAGGTGGAGGTGCGCCGCGCGGGGGTGAGCCTGGCCTCTGTGGTGGTGCCTCCGGCGGAGCTGCCGGACCTGCTCATCGCCCGGCTTCGGGACGAGGAGTGGCAGATTCGCCTGGAGGCCACCGGCCGGTTGGCGGACCTGGCCCGGCCGGAGCTGCGCGGGGCGCTGGCCTCCATGCTGGAGGACGGAACCTTCGAGGTCCGCTTCGAGGCGGCACGCGGCATCGCCAGCCTCCATCACGCCGCGGGGCTGGAGGTGTTGCTGGAGGCGCTGGACGCGGACCTGCTGCGCTTCCGGGCCCTGGGAGCGCTGGCGGAGCTGGGGGACGCGCGCGCGCTGCCCCAGGTGAAGAAGCTGTTCGGCCGGTGGCTCCTGCCCGCCTTCGACAAGACGCAAGCCGCCGGGGTGCTGGCGAAGCTGGGCGATTCGGACGGCTCGACGTACCTCATCCAGCGGACGACGAAGAAGCGGTGGAGTCCGGACCGGGCCCTGGCCGTGGAGCTCTGCGGTGAGGTGAAGGTGCCCGGCGCGCTGGAGCGGTTGAAGGAAGTCATGGACGACGTGAAGGACCCCTGCCGGGGCGCGGCCGCGAGAGGCCTGGGCCGGCTGGGCGATGCGCGGGCGCTGCCCTGGCTGGTCGGGCTGCTCCAGGACGCGCAGGCCTCCGAGGACAGCCGATTGGACGCCGCTGACGGGCTGTGGCGCCTGGGCGGGGCGGAGGCGCGTGAGGCCGTTCGCAACGCGGTGAGTACCTTTCCCTCACCAGAGGCCCGCGCCGAGCTGGAAGAGCTGTTGCAGGAGGAGCCATGAAATTCGTCGACGCCCACTGTCACCTCGAGGTGAAGGACTACCCGGACGTCGTGGCCGTGCTCGACGCGGCTCGCGCGGCGGGGCTGGTCCATGCCGTCGTGGTGGGGCAGTTCCACGGCCCGGGTAACTGGGGCAACGCGCTGGAGCTGGCGGCGGCGCACCCGGAGTTCCTGTCGCCCACGTTGGGCATCCATCCGCACGAGGCCGCTCGGGCCACCGAGGAGGACCTGGCCACGCTGGAGCGCACCTGCGCGCGTCCTGAGGTCCGGGCGGTGGGGGAGGCGGGGCTGGACTACTACTACGACCACTCACCGCGAGAGGCGCAGGCGGAGGTCTTCCGCCGGCAGTGTGCGCTGGCGCTCCGGCTGGGCAAGCCGCTGGTGGTGCACGTGCGCGACGCGCATGACGACTGTGACGCCATCCTCGGCGAGACGGGCGTGGCGAAGGGCGTCATCCACTGCTTCACCGGTGACACGGACGCGGCGCGGCGCTACCTGGACCGGGGCTTCCTGCTGTCGCTGTCGGGCGTCATCACCTACAAGAAGACGGAGGCGCTCCAGGACGCGGTGCGCTTCGCGCCGTTGGACAGGCTGATGGTGGAGACGGACAGCCCGTACCTGGCGCCGGTGCCGCACCGGGGGCGGAAGAACCAGCCCTCGCACGTGGTGGAGACGGCGAAGAAGGTCGCCGAGCTCAAGGGCGTGACGCTGGAGGAGGTGGCCGCGGTCACCACCGCCAACGCCGCCGCCCTCTTCAACCTCAACCTGCGTTGAGGCCGCCGGCCAGGGCCGCGAGGTCCTGGTCCATCTGCGGGACGTCCAGCAGCAACGCGTCCGGGTCGTACTGGAAGTCCGCCTGCTTCAGCTTCAGCAGCGCCTGGAGCGCGGGCTCTCCTGAGTGACCACCGAAGGACGCGAAGACGACGCGGCCCCGCTCCAGGTGCAGGTAGCCCTCCAGCGTGTGCTGGCGCAGGTTGAGTCGGCCGCTCTTGTGGCCGCCGCCCAGCGTGCGCAGCAGCTCGCGCGGGGGGAGCTCGTCGAAGCTGCCGCGCACCACGCGCCCCGGGCCGTTGTGCTGGACCCGGTCGTCGTAGAGGGCCTGCACCGTCTTCGCGATGGCGGGCTTGTCCGCGGGTGACAGCACGTCCGTGGCGCCCGCCATGAGCAGGCGCTCCCGCGTGGCATTGTCGGGCTCGCCCACCACCGCGATGGGCAGACCCGCCGTCTCCGGCGCCGAGCGGGCCTGTGCCAGCAGGTCCGTCACGTCCTGAAGCCCCAGCCGCAGGCTCACCACCAGCACGTCGCAGTCCTGCCGCGCCAGTCCGTCCTGCGCGCCCTCGACGGTGGACAGCGCGTGCGCCACCAGGCCCTGCTTCAGCACCGCCTCCAGCAGCTCGCCGCGCGCCGTCTCGTCCGGCTCCACCACGAGCACCTGGCGGCCTTCGCTCTCCAGCCGGTGGCGTAGCAGCTCACCACTCTGGAGCTGGATGACGATGTCCGCCACCACCGGGTCATAGAGCACGCCCGCGTACTTGCGCAGGTGCTCCAGGGCCTGCTCCTTGGGCAGCACGCGGCCCAGGGCATTGCCCGGGTTCTTCGTCAGCTCCAGGAAGCTGTCCACCGCGGCGAGGATGCGCGCGCCCAGGGTGATGTCCTCGCCCTTGGCGCCCTGGGGCGTGCCGGAGCCGTCCCAGGCTTCGTACATCTGCGCGAGGATGGTGTTCGTCTGCGCGGGCAGGTGCACCGTCTCGAACATGCGGGTGGGGATGCGGCAGGCCAGCTTCGCCTGCGCCTTCCACTCCGGGTTGACGGCGTTGCTCGCCAGCGAGAAGTGCCGCTCCGCCGGCTTGCCCAGGTCGTGCAGGTAGGCGGCGATGGTCAGCGCGGCCAGCTCCTTGTGGGGCATGCCCATGCGCTGGCCCACGATGCCGGCCTGCCGCGCCAGCTGCGCGGAGTGCCCGCGGTGGCGCTGCCGGTCCTGCTCCAGCAGGCCGACCATGATGCCCAGCGTCTCCACGTAGTCGCTGTCGCTCACCAGCCCGCGCGGCCCGCCGGGTTCGCGCCGCTGGGTGGACGGGCGGACCGCGGGGGTGCCGGTGCTGCTGCCGCGTTGCAGCCGCATCCGCGCGTCCGTCTCCACGCGGAAGTTGAGGCTGAGTCCGCCACGGTTGCCCGCGCCCGTCCCGGCGGCGCTGCCCGCGTAGGTGCGTCCGTGCTCCGGAGCGCCCGTGCGGGACGGCGCGGCCGGGGCCTGGCCCTGGGCGTTGGCGCCTTCCAGCAGCGCGGCGAAGGCGGTGGGATCGCCGTAGTAGTGCTTGCGGATGGCGGCGGAGATGGCGCTGCGCAGGCCCACGTACGCGTAGACCTCCGACATGCCCGTGACGAGGGCAATCTCGTCCATCAGCGACTTGTTCTGCGGCTCGGCGGCGACCACGGAGAGCAGCTTGCGCTCCGGGTCCACCGCCAGCGGCAGCACGTTCTGCGCCTCGGCCAGGCGCACCGGAAGCCGGTCCAGCACCTCGGTGGCGATGCGCGCCTTCGCCAGCTTGTCCGCGCTGACGAAGCGCGTCTGGAACTCCGCCGCCAGGAAGCGCAGCAGCGCCGCTTCCTGGAGCAGTCCCAGCTCCACCAGACAATCACCGACCTTGTGGCCGGTGATTTTCTGGTGCTCCAGGGCCTGTTCCACGGCCCCGGCGTTGACGAGTCCCGCCTCGATGAGGCGCTCTCCCAACCTCTTCGCCATGTGCTGCCTCAGCTCTCCGAGGAACCCTCACCGCCCTTGTTGCCGGAATCGGACGGTAACGACGTCAGCGCGCTGAACGGCTTGAAGGTCAGCTCCTTGGGCAGCGAGCTCACGTCACGCTGCGGACGCTCCTCGCGGGGCGGACGGGGCGGGCGCTCCTCACGAGGACGCTCCTCACGAGGACGCTCCTCACGCGCGCGCTCCTCGCGGGGCGGACGCTCCTTGCGGGGCGGGCGCTGGGCCTGCTCCTGCTGCGGGGCGCCCTCGGCCGGGGGGCCCGGCTGCTGCTGCTTCTCCGCCCGGGCCTTGCGCTTCTCCTCGCGGCCCTTGCGGCGGCCACCGCCCTCCACAGGGGCGCGGCCCCGCGAGGTGGGCGAGGGGCCCTTCCAGAGCTGGCGCTCGTAGGGGCGCACCACGTCCGTCCACTTGTCGTGCGAGTCGCGCTGCATGGCCTCCAGCCACGAGGCGATGCGCGCGTCCAGCGACTCCAGCGAGTGGATGATCTGCGCTTCCAGCGTCACCGGCGACTTCGGGCTGCCGTGCTGCGCGTCGCCGTGCTGGGAGATGACCAGGTGCGTGAGGTGCTGCTCCAGGAGCGGCGGGAAGCCGGGGATGGCCAGCGCCTTCTCGCGCAGCTTCTGCGCCGTCAGGACGAGGTTGCCCACCAGCCGGCCCTCGTCGGAGGACTCGGAGGCGTCCGCCGCCTTCAGCACCTGCTGCAACAGCGCGCCGGCCAGCAGCAGGTCGCGGTCCGCCATGGGGTACTGGTCCGCCACGCGGAGCGTCAGCCGCATCACCGACAGGATGTGCTCCGCCAGTCCGCCACGCCACGCGTGGTGCGTGCCCCGGACGCCCTGGGCCACCGGCAGGCCGGCCGCAATCTTCGGGTCGTCCAGGAAGGCCAGCAGCAGCTGCTTCACGAAGGTGTCGCCGATGCGCTCGGTGACCATCTCCCGGATGAGGCCGGCGGCGCGCGCGCCACCCGGGCCCTCGTTGCCGCGGGCCTCGCCCTTGTCGGCCTTCTCGGGCTTCTCAGCCTTGGCTTCCGGGGCGGCCTTGGGCTCCGGCGCGGGCTTCGCCTCGGCGGCGGGCGGGGCCGGGGGCGGCTCGAACTCCTTGGGGTCCAGGGGCTCGGGGTCCAGGCGCTCCAGCGCCTCGACGACGACCTGGGTGCGGCCGTGGAACTGGATGACGTTGCCCTGGACGAGCACGAAGTCGCCCGGCTGGAAGACGGGCTCGAGCGCGTCGACCTGGTCGAAGATGCGCGCGTCCACCTCGCCACTCTTGTCGACGAGCGTGGCGGCGACGAACACCTTGCCACTGCGGGCGGTCACCTTCTCCTTCTTGGTGACACGGAAGACGGTATGGACGCGGTCCTTCTCCCGCAGGTCGGCCGCATACACCTTGCGGACGGTCTCCACGGAACCTTCCTGGGCGGGGGGCGCGGACTCGGGCACGTTTTCGTTGGTCATTGCGGCGGCGGACACTAGCACTCCATCGGCCGCGCGGGTGGACCGCTTCAGCTGACTTCCAACGCCATCGCGTGGAGGTGCTCGGCCCCGTGGGAGCCAGCCAGGGTCGGGTGGTCCGGCGGCAGGCCCGGGCGGGCCAGCCGGGTGGCGATCCGGGCCTCGCCCTCGCAGGCGGTGGCCACCAGGTCGTCAAAGCCGTCCTGGGGGAGGGGTGGATGGTACCCGGTGACCATCAACCAGCCACCGTGGCGCGTCCTGCGAAGCGCGTGACGCAGCAACTCCACGAATTCCTCGTCGGTCGCCACGGCCGGTGTGTCCAGCAGGACCAGGTCGAAGGTGTCTCGCACCGCACGGAGGGCCTGCAGGGGCTTGCCCGTCTCCACCATCACCCGGCCCAGCAGGCCGTTGGCCTCCGCGTTTTCACGCGCCAGGTCCGCGGCGTCCGCGTCGGCGTCGAAGGCGAGGATGTGCCGGGCCCCGTGCACCCCCGCGTGGACGAAGAGCCCTCCCACGTTGCAACTGGCGTCCAGCACGCGCGAGCCCTGGGCCATGCGGGCCACGAAGCGGCGGACCTCGCGCTGGTCATACGCGTAGCCCGTGCCCTGGCCGTACGTGAGGTCCACGGTGAAGCGGGCCCCCATCTCCAGCAGCCGGCACCAGCGGGGTGGGGTGCCGTACAGGACATGGGGGCGCTGCGTGGGCAGGCCCAGCGCTTTGCGGCGAGGGGTGTCGTTGCGCAGCAGCACCGCGCCCGCGCCCGCCACCTCCACCAGCGCGCGCGTCAGCTCCTCGAGGCGCGCGTCCATGGCACGGGTGAGCGTCTGCACCACGAAGTGCGTGTCGTAGCGGTCCACGATGAGGCCGGGCAGGCCGTCCCCGTCATCGTTGACGACGCGGCAGAAGCGCGGGTCGTCCACCAGCCGTGCCCGCCGCTCGAAGGCGCGGCGGAGATGGCGCGGGATGAGTCCCTCCACCACCTCGTCTGGTTGGCCGAGCCGCCGCACCGCATAGGACGCCTCTAAATCCACGTCACCCAGGCCCAGCACCGAGCCGTCCTCGTCCCGAAGCTGCACGGGCTCTCCGGGCTGCGGCGTGCCTTCCATGGAGATGATGTCTTCCCGGCGCACCCATGGCGAGCCATGGCGCAGTCGGCGGGCGGCGTCGCGGGACAGATAGGTGCTGAGCACGATGGGTTCTCCTCTCGCGGCGACCCGGGGGCACCGGCGCCCGGGGCGTGCTGCCAGGGAAGAACATGGGGTGCTGGCCTGCGGATGGCTGCCCGTCCCAGAGCGCCACGTCGGGGGGCAGCCGGGCGGACGGGCCCGTGCGCCGTCGCCCCGTTGCTTCAGCCCCCGCTGGGCGGGCGCTTGAAGGCCTTGGTGGTGACCTGGAAGAGCAGGGTGCTGGCCGCCAACGCCAGGACGATGCCGATGCCGCGCAGCCGCAATTCGTCGCGGAACACCAGGGACAGGGCCAGCGCGCTCAACAGCACCACGGCCGCCACGCGAAGCACCTGTCCCCGCTGCAATGCCCCTGAGCGCGCGGGTTTCGCCTGGGCAAGAACGGGGATGCTCGCCGCCTTGCGCCAGGTGGTGGCGGTCTCTTCCCGGACTTCGTCCTCCGCGTCCACCAGCCCCTGGACGTAGGCCCGCTCCACATCCAGCAGGCTGGGGTAGACCAGCTCGCCCTCTGGCGTCCGCACGACGTATCCCATGAGCCCTCCTCCCGGCCGTCCGTCAGGACAGTTCGGTGGCAATCTGCTCAGCGACGCGCAATCCATCAACGGCGGACGATACGATGCCGCCCGCGTAGCCGCAGCCCTCGCCCGCCGGGTAGAGGCCCTTCATGGACACCGACTGCAGGTCCTCGCCGCGGGTGATGCGCACCGGTGAGGACGTGCGGCTCTCGATGCCGATGAGCTTGCCCTCCTCGCTGATGAAGCCGCGCATCTTCCGCTCGAAGGTGCGCAGGGCCTGCTTCAGCGACTCGGTGAGCCGCTTCGGGAAGAGTTGGTTGAGGTCCGTGTGCGCCAGGCCGGGACGGTAGCTGGTGCCGCCCGGGTCCTTCTTCACGCGCCCGGCCAGGTAGTCCGGAATCGTCTGGGCCGGCGCGTAGAAGCGGCCTCCGCCCAGCTCATACGCCTTGCTCTCCCAATGGCGCTGGAACTCCAGGCCCGCCAGCGGCCCGCGGAAGCCCTCGCGCTCGAAGTCCGCCACGGACACGGACACGACGATGCCCGAGTTGGCGTAGCGCGCGTTGCGCCGCGAGTTGCTCATGCCGTTGGTGCACTGGAGCCCGTCCTGCGTGGGCGTGGGCACCACGATGCCGCCGGGGCACATGCAGAACGAGAAGACGCCGCGCACCTCGCCGTCCACCTCCAGGTTCTCCGCCAGCTTGTAGTCCGCCGGGGGCAGGCGCGGATTCTTGGCCGCGTTGCCGTACTGGATGCTGTTGATGAGCGCCTGCGGGTGCTCGGCGCGGAAGCCCAGGGCGAAGGGCTTGGCCTCCACAATCACCCGGCCGTCGGCGGCGAAGCGCTCATAAAGTTCGCGCGCGGAGTTGCCGGGGGCCAGGATGACGCGGTTGCTCTCCAGCGTGCGTCCGTCGGACAGCTTCACGCCCGCGATGTGGCCGTCCTTGTAGAGCAGGTCGTCCACGCGCGTGCTGAAGTGGACTTCGCAGCCGCCGGCGATGAGCTCCTCGCGCAGCTTCGCCACCGCGCCGGGCAGCAGGTCCGAGCCGATGTGCGGCTTGCCCTCGACGAGGATGTGGTCCGGCGCGCCGTAGCGGGCGAAGGCCTCGATGACCTTGCGCACCATGGGGTGGTTGATGCGCGTGGACAGCTTGCCGTCCGTGTACGCGCCCGCGCCGCCCTCGCCGAAGTTCATGTTGCTTTCGGGGTCCAGCGTCCCGTCGCGCATGAGCTTCGCTACGTCCTTGCGGCGCGACACGACCTCGCGGCCTCGCTCCAGCAGGATGCTGCGAACACCGCGCTCCAGCAGGCCCAGCGCGGCGAAGAGCCCCGCGGGGCCCGTGCCGATGATGATGGGCCACTGCTCCGGCGCCTTCACCGGGCCCAGCACTTCGGGCGGAGGGGGCGTCTCACCCACGTCCGGTGGCAGCTTCGCCGGCTTCTTGCCCTGGGCCAGCTCCACCTCCAGCGTGTAGATGTAGCGCGGGCTGCCCTTCTTCCGCGCGTCCAGCACGGAGCGCACCACCCGCACGGACGAGAGGTCGGAGCGGGTGACGCCCAACTTCTCCGCTGCGCGCTGACCGAGCAGCTCCTCTGGCTCGTCCAGCCACAGCCCGATGTTGTTCACCCGATACGCCATCGCATCCGCTCCTGGTGGGGCGCGTATCTCGCCGCCCTGTTGAAAGATTGCAAGCCCTTGAAATTCGGGTGCGAACCCGCTGATGCACCCCCTCACGCCAATCCCCCGTACCGCCGAGGACTGCGCAAGCGCGTTCGCACTGCCCTCCAGGGCCGTTCGGGGCCCTGGTCTACTTCAACCCTTGGGAAATGTTGAGGAATCCGTGAGGAAGAGAACGGCTGGCACGAGGGTTGAAACAGGGCTGTCTCGTGATTAGGCGGCGTCGCTCCTTCCCGGCCGCGTTCTTTATGGAGGCACTGACCTTGAGCACCGATCAAAAGGGCACCCGGATCCTGGCGCGCACGTTCTTCAACCAGCTGCGCGCGAGCGGCTACACCCCGCACCAGGTGATTGGCATCGCCACGGAGCTGCTCGAGCTGGTGACGGCGGACATCAAGGAAGGCGAGAAGGCGACAGCCGTCCAGGCGGCGCAGGAGCAGGCCCCGGAGCGTCGCCCGCACGCCTGAGGTCCTCAGCGGGTTCTCCCCGCGGGCGCGTGGGCTCCGGACCGGTTTCCGGGGCGCCCGCCCGCGTGTGGAGGCAGCGAGGTGGTGAACGGACCGGCCCTGGCCGGTCTTTTCGTTTCGACTGATTGATGAGTCAGGCGCGGGGCGCCCGTTGCTCCCGCCTCCGCTGGTACGCAGCCGCTCCGGCGACAAAGAGCAGACCCGCGGTGAGGGCGCTGAAGACGCTGCTGGCCGTCTGCGTGGCCTGGAGCGCCATCAGCACGCCGCCCGCGGTGAAGGCGGCCACATCCACCCACGCGGGACGGCGCTGCGGCAGCACCAGCACCAGGATGCAGGCCGTCAGCGGCAGGCCCAGCGCCACCTGGCGGATGATGGCGTCGGTGCTCGTGCGCACCGTGTCCCAGTTGTGCACCAGGATGGCGGCGAAGATGACCACCGTGCCCAGCGCGAGCACCAGCACGCCCGCGGCGGCCGCGTCCTTGGCCAGCCGGGCCTTCTCGTCGAACTGCTGGACGGCCAGGTCCACCAGGTGCTCCAGCGCGCTGTTGAGGATTTCGGCGAAGAAGATGAGCAGGACGCAGAAGATGAGCGTCACCTTCTCCGCGAGCCCCAGCGCGATGCCGCTGCCCACCAGCCCCACCAGCACGGCGGCGATGAGGTGGATGCGCATGTTGCGCTGGTAGATGACGGTGTGGATGAGCCCCGCCCACGCGTGACCGAAGGAGGCGAGCAGCCCCGAACCGTGACGGGGGGGGAAGGACGTGGGTGGCCGGGGAGGTGCGTTCATCGATGGCGAAAGCGCGGAGGAGGCTAACACCCGCGGGACGGATTGCCCCTTCGTCGTGAAGGGGTATGGTCCGACCCTGTGAATGCCCCTTCCTACCCTCTTCGTGTCTGTCTGGGTGGCGCACTTCTCGCGCTGTTGTTGACTTCCCCCCTGGCCCGCGCCGAGTCCCACGCCGCGCACGACCCTGCGCTGGATGAAGGGGCGTGTGGCCTGGAGCCGCCGGGCGTGGAGTACGTGCCGATGCCTGGGCCCCGTCCGCATGAGACGCGCCGCCTGTCCGCCGAGGAGCCGCCGGTCGTCCGGCGCGAGCTCCGGACGGGGGCTTCCGGGACGAAGTCGGGCGTGCCGCAGACGCGGCAGCGCACGGGCGCGCTCTCCGGCAAGGTGGTGTACCTGAGCCCGGGCCACGGCTTCACGCGCAGCGCGCCGCTGAACCGCTGGGCCACGCAGCGGCCGAACACCTGGGCCGTGGTGGAGGACCTCATCTCCGCCGAGGTCCTCAACCAGTACCTGCTGCCCATGCTGACGGGCGCCGGTGCCACCGTGGTGCCCCTGCGGGAGCCGGACCTCAACGGACACATGGCCATCGTCGACGACGGGCAGGCCGGCTATTCGGAGGACGGCGACGTCTTCGAGTCCTCCGCTCAGCCCGGCTGGGGCACGCCGCCGACGCCCATGGGCAACGCGGTGGAGCCCTTCTCGCTGGGCACGACGCGGGTGATGGCCTCCGCGCGCAGCGCCACCGCGAGCGCGACGTGGACGCCGGAGATTCCCGCGGAGGGCAGCTACCACGTCTACGTCTCCTACGCGGCCGACCCCACGCGCGCGCCGGACGCGCACTACGTGGTGAAGCACGCGGGCGGTGAGAGCCACTTCCGCGTCAACCAGCGCCGTCACGGCGGGACGTGGGTGCTGCTGGGGCGCTTCTATTTCAAGGCGGGGCAGCACCCGGATTCCGGCGCGGTGGTGGCGCTGAACGACACCGCGGAGGGCGGCACGCTGTCGCTGGACGCGGTGCGCTTCGGCGGAGGCAGCGGCGTCATCGGTGACGCGGCGATGGCGCCCCTGGCGCGGCCCCGCTACGAGGAGTCCGCGCGCTACCACGTGCAGTTCAGCGGCGCGCCCTTCACGGTGTACGCACCCACGGGGGCCAACGCGCTGACCAACGAGCGCAACGCGGACGTCACCGCCCGTCCTCGCTTCGCCGCGTGGCTGCACGAGGAGGGCGAGGACGCGGTGTACGTGGCGTGGCACACCAACGCGTCCACCACGGGCAACGTGTCGGGGACGGAGGCCTACGTGTACGGGCCCAACCCGGTGGACGGCACGCTCAACTTCACGGGCTTCCGGGGCAGTGACGTGCTGGCGCGGGCGCTGCTGGACGAGCTGGCGCAGGACATGCGCCGCGAGGTGGACCCGAGCTGGCGGGTACGCAACCTGCGCTCGGCGAACCTGGGCGAGGTGAACCCCACGCACAACAACGAGATGCCGTCCGTGTTGCTGGAGGTCGCCTACCACGACAACGTGACGGATTCGAACCGGCTGAAGGAGCCCGTGTTCCGCCGGGTGGCCGCGCGCGCCATCCTTCAGGGACTCATCAAATACTACGCGGCCCGGGACAGCGTGCCTGTCGTCCTGCCGCCCGAGGCGCCCGAGGCGGTGGCCGCGCTCAACGGCAGCGGCGGCACGGTGGAGTTCCGCTGGGCGGCGCCGCCGGCCAATCCGGACGAGGAGGGCCGCGACGCGCCCACGGGTTACCGCGTCTACCAGAGCGCGGACGGGCTGGGCTGGGACGACGGCACGGATGAAGCGGGCACGTCCTTCCGCACCACGCTGGCGCCGGGCACCGTGCGCTACTTCCGCGTGGCCGCGCACAACGCGGGCGGAGAGGGCTTCCCGTCCGTCACCGTGGGCGTTCGGACGCCGGGCGGCGCGGAGTCCCCGGTGCTGGTGGTCAACGGCTTCGAGCGGCTGGATGCATCCCAGGCATGCGCCGAGCCGCTGGACGCCTATGACCTCCAGGCGCCTGTCCGCCTGCTGGTGGAGACGATGAACGACGGCACCTACGTGCGCCGCCACGGCGCCGCGCTGGCGCATGCGGGCACCGCCTTCGACAGCGCGACGCGCGCGGCGGTGGCGGCGAACCTGGTGACGGTGGGCGCGCCGTACCGGCTGGTGGACTGGTTCACGGGGCGGGGC
>NZ_VHLC01000106.1:0-31739 GCF_006547355.1 Myxococcus sp. AB036A
GGCTCCACCACGGGCTCCGGCTCAGGGGGCGTCTCCGGCTTCACCTCCGCCACCGGCTCGGGCCGGGGAATGGGGGTCGGCATCACCCGCTGCGCCGGCTTGGGACGCGCCTGGCGCTGCACTTCCTTCTTCGCGGCCGGCTGCGCGCCTCCACCACCCGCGGGCGGCGGGGGCGGAGGCGCGGCGAACGCCAGCAACACCAGCTCCGGCTCCTCCCGCACCACCTTCTTCGGCAACGCCGGGGACACGGACAGGCCCGCCGCGACGACGACCGCGTGGAGCACGACCGCCACGACAACGGCCCCGCTCCAGCGGCTCCAGAAGCCCTCCACCCCGGCGGCATCCCCCATGCGGAAGAGCGCCCCAGTGGGTTGCGCCAACACCGAGGATGCGGCATCCGCGGCGGGCTCCGGAAGTTCGAAATTGAGAATCGTTCTCACTCTCACTACAGACGTGGATACCCCCCACGGCCCTCATCCGTCAACGCTCGCTGAGTAAAACTTCTTACGCACGGTGGAATGCCCGTCCGGTCGTCCACGGAGGGATGGCGCGCGGAAAAGCCCTTTCGCGGCAGCCCTTTACAGGCGGCTGAAGGACCAGCTCAGCGCGCGGCCACCGGAGTACGGCATGACGCCATGGAACGGCCGGGGGTCTGCGTCGAACACCAGCGGCAGGAAGTGCCGGTCGCCGTCCCACAGGTTGAGGCCTTGGATGTCCGCCACGGGCACCCAGGAGAGGGAGCCCTCCGGGTTCCGCTCGAGCGGGGTGCCTTCGAAGCCGTCGATGCGAAACACGAAGCCCAGCCAGTCCTCCCCGTGCTTGCCGAAGCCGGGCCAGGAGATGGTGCCGCGCAGCACCATCCGCGTGCACTCGATGCCGGCCTCCTCGCGAATCTCCCGGCGCATGCAGGCGGCCACGTCCTCGTCGCGCGCCATCTTCCCGCCCAGGCCATTGAACTTCCCGTAATGGGCGTCATCCGGACGGGCGTTGCGGTGGACGAGCAGCACGCGCTGCCCGTCCGGTGACATCACGTAACCGAGCGTGCCGATGATCGGGGTGTACGGCATGGGAGCGACCTCGCGCGGTGCGGCATCCAGGCGTCGGAGCCCCTTGGCCACCGCCGGAATGTGACAAAGCGCGGCACTGTAGTTCATGCCGGGCCAGCCAGGTCCCTCCTCACCCCGCCCTCCTCGCACGGCGGGTCGGGGGCTTCCCTTTACGCCAGCCAACGCAGCGCGTTAACATCTAGCAACACTGCATTATTCTTGATGACAACCCGCGTCGTCGGGAGAGGGGACTCTTGATGTCGGCATTCCGCCCCGGCCGGTACGGCCTGTATGAGCCAGACACCGAGCATGACGCCTGCGGCGTGGGATTCGTCGCCCACCTGAGGGGTGAGCGCTCGCGAGGCATCGTCGAGGACGCCCTGGAGATCCTCAACCGGCTCAGCCACCGGGCGGCCGCGGGCAGGGACCCACGAACCGGCGACGGCGCCGGCATCCTGGTGCAGCTCCCCCACCGCTTCTTCGAGCGCGAGTCCCCGAAGCTGCCCTTCGCCCTCCCGCCGCGCCGGCACTACGGCGTGGGCCAGGTGTTCCTCCCGCCCGAGCCCGAGGCCCGGGCCGCCTGTGAGGCCGCCTTCGAGGAAGTCGTCGTACAAGAGGGCCAGCGCGTGCTCGGCTGGCGCGACGTGCCCGTGAACCCGGAGCACCTGGGCCCCGTGGCGCGTGAGGCCGCCCCCGTCATCCGCCAGCTCTTCGTGGCGCGGCGGCGAATGGTCCCCAGCGCCTTCGAGCGGAAGCTGTACCGCATCCGCAAGCTGACGGAGAACCTCATCCAGGCGCGCGGCGTGGACCCCAAGGGCCGCTTCCACGTGGCGTCGCTGTCGTCGGAGACGCTCGTCTACAAGGGGCTGATGCTGCCGGTGGACCTGCCGCGCTTCTACTCCGACTTGCAGCAGCCGGACTTCGTGAGCGCGCTGGGCCTGGTTCACTCACGCTTCTCCACCAACACGTTCCCCACGTGGGAGCTGGCGCAGCCGTTCCGCTTCATCGCGCACAACGGTGAAATCAACACCATGCGTGGCAACCGGAACTGGATGACCGCGCGGCGCGGCCTGCTCCAGACGGCGCGCCTGGGCGGCAGCCTGGAGGCGCTCCAGCCCATCATCGTCCCGGGCAAGAGCGACTCGGCGCAGTTCGACAACATGGTGGAGCTGCTCTACCTGGGCGGCCGCACCCTGCCCCACGCGCTGATGATGATGATTCCGGAGGCGTGGGAGGGCGACGCGCTGATGTCCGACGAGCGGCGCGCCTTCTATGAATACTCCTCCGCCCTGCTGGAGCCGTGGGACGGACCGGCGGCCATCGCCTTCACGGACGGGCAGCTCATCGGCGCCACGTTGGACCGCAACGGCCTGCGGCCCGCGCGCTACCTCGTCACGGAGGACGACCGCATCATCCTCGCCTCGGAGATGGGCGTCATCGACGTGCCGCCCTCGCAGGTGCGCCGCAAGGGCCGCCTGACGCCGGGCCGCATGCTGCTGGTGGACACCACCGAGGGCCGCATCCTGGAGGACGAGGACGTCAAGCGCGACATCACCACGCGCTGGCCCTACCGCCGCTGGCTCCAGCGCAACGTCTACACCTTCGACAACCTCCCCGCCGTCGCCGCCCCGGTGCGCCTGCGCGGCGAGGAGCTGTGGCGGGCCCAGCGCGCCTTCGGCTACACCGCCGAGGACGTGCGCTCGGTGCTCACGCCCATGGCGGAGACGGGCAAGGAGCCGGTGGGCTCCATGGGCACGGACACGCCGCTGGCGGTGCTCAGCGACCACGCCCCCAGCCTCTTCTCCTACTTCCACCAGCTCTTCGCGCAGGTGACCAACCCGCCCATCGACCCGCTGCGCGAGTCGCTGGTGATGACGCTGGCCACCGCGCTGGGCCCGGAGAGCAACACCTTCGAGGAGACGCCGGAGCAGTGCCACCGGCTGTCCCTCCCCGGCCCCATCCTCACCAACGGGCAGCTCGCGCGGCTGGCGGCCATCAATGACGAGGGCCTGTTCGAGACGCGCCGCCTGTCGCTCCTCTACGCCCTGGACGGCGGCGAAGGCGCGCTCGAGGCGGCGGTGGAGAAGCTCTGCAACGAGGCCGTGGACGCGGTGGACGCCGGCGCCAGCATCCTGCTCTTGAGCGACCGCGGCGTGGACGCGGCGCACGCGGCCATCCCCGCGCTGCTGGCCATGTCCGCGGTGCACCAGCGGCTCGTCCGTGACGGCATCCGCATGTACACCGGCCTGCTGCTGGAGACGGCGGAGGCGCGCGAGGTGCACCACTTCGCCTGCCTGTTCGCCTACGGCGCCGCGGCGGTGAACCCGTACCTGGCGCTGGACACGCTCCGAGCCCTGGCGGACAGCGGCGAGCTGGCCGTGGACGCGGAGAAGGCGCAGGACCGCTTCATCCACGCCGTGGAGGAAGGCCTGCTCAAGGTGATGTCGAAGATGGGCATCTCCACGCTCCAGTCCTACCGCGGCGCGCAGCTCTTCGAGGCCGTGGGGCTCCAGCGCTCGCTGGTGGAGCGGCACTTCACCGACACGGCGTCGCGCGTGGAGGGGGTGGGCCTGCCGGAGCTGGGGCGCGAAGTGGCGGAGCGCCACGCCCGGGGCTTCGGCGTGGAAGCGGACGCGGAGGCTGGCATGCTGCCCGTGGGCGGCCAGTACCGCTGGCGCCGTCTGGGCGAGCGGCACAAGTGGAACCCGGCCACCATCGCCAAGCTCCAGGCGGCGGTGCGCGCGAACGACGCCGCCACCTTCGCGGAGTACTCGCGGCTCGCGGACGACGAGACGCGCGAGCACTCCAACCTGCGCGGCCTGCTCGAAATCGCCCACGAGGGCTGCACGCCCGTGCCACTGGACGAGGTGGAGCCGGCGCTCTCCATTGCCCGGCGCTTCGTCACCGGCGCGATGTCCTTCGGCTCCATCAGCGCGGAGGCGCACGAGACGCTGGCCATCGCGATGAACCGGCTGGGCGGGCGCTCCAACAGCGGCGAGGGCGGCGAGGAGTCGCGGCGCTTCACCCGGGACGAGAACGGAGACCTGCGCCGCAGCGCCATCAAGCAGGTGGCCAGCGCGCGCTTCGGCGTCACCACGGAGTACCTGGTCAACGCGGACGAGCTCCAAATCAAGGTGGCCCAGGGCGCCAAGCCCGGCGAGGGCGGCCAGCTTCCCGGCCACAAGGTGGATGAGCGGATTGCCCGCGTGCGCTGGTCCACGCCGGGCGTGACGCTCATCTCTCCGCCGCCGCACCACGACATCTACTCCATCGAGGACCTGGCGCAGCTCATCTACGACCTCCAGTCGGTGAATCCGGCCGCGCGCGTCAGCGTGAAGCTGGTCAGCGAGGTGGGCGTGGGCACCATCGCCGCGGGCGTGGCCAAGGCCGGCGCCAGCTGCGTGGTCATCTCCGGCTACGAGGGCGGCACGGGCGCCTCGCCGCTGTCCAGCATCCAGCACGCGGGCCTGCCCTGGGAGCTGGGGCTGGCGGAGACGCAGCAGGTGCTGGTGCACAACGGGCTGCGCTCGCGCATCCGCGTTCAGGCGGACGGCGGCATGCGCACCGCACGGGACGTGCTGGTGGCCACGCTCCTGGGCGCCGAGGAGTTCGGCATGGCCACCGCCAGCCTGGTGGCCGTGGGCTGCGTCATGCTGCGCAAGTGTCACCTCAACACCTGTTCGGCGGGCATCGCCACGCAGGACGCGGGGCTGCGCGAGCGCTTCCAGGGCAAGCCCGAGGACGTGGTGAACTTCTTCCTCCTCATCGCGGAGGACCTGCGCCAGCGGATGGCCGCGCTGGGCGCTCGCTCCCTGCAGGAGCTGGTGGGCCGCGTGGACCTGCTGCGGCAGCGCCCGGCGGTGGACCACTGGAAGGCGAAGCGCGTGGACCTGTCCGGGCTGCTCGCCGCGCCGGCCGCGCCGGACAGCGAGCCGCGCCACTGCACCGAGCCGCGCATCAAGGACGTGTCCGACCACCTGGACCACGCGCTGCTGCGCGACGCCAGCGCGGTGCTGGACGGCGGACCGCCCATGCTGCTCAACGTGCCGGTGGCCAACACCCACCGCGCCGTGGGCGCCCTGTTGTCGGGGGAAATTGCCCGGCGTCACGGGGGCCAGGGACTGCCGGATGGCCGGCTCCATGTGCGAATGAAGGGCTCCGCGGGCCAGAGCTTCGGCGCCTTCGTGGTGAAGGGCGTGACGCTGGAGCTGGAGGGCGACGCCAACGACTACGTGGGCAAGGGCCTGTCCGGTGGACGCATCATCGTCTACCCGCCGCAGGCCAGCCGCTTCAGCGCCGAGGAGAACGTGCTGGTGGGCAACACCGCGCTCTATGGCGCCACGGCCGGCGAGGTCTACCTGCGGGGACTCGCGGGTGAGCGCTTCGCGGTGCGAAACAGCGGCGCGCAGGCCGTCGTGGAGGGCGTGGGCGACCACGGCTGCGAATACATGACGGGCGGCGCGGTGGTGGTGCTGGGCCCCACCGGGCGCAACTTCGCGGCCGGCATGAGCGGCGGCATCGCCTACGTGCTCGACCGCGAGCAGTCCTTCCGGCAGCGCTGCAACCTGGAGATGGTGGAGCTGGAGTCCCTGGTGGACGAGTCCGAAATCTGGCTCGTGCACGGCATGGTGGAGCGGCACCTGCATCACACCGGCAGCGCGCTGGCGCGGCGGGTGCTGGACAACTGGGAGCTGATGGTGCCGCGCTTCGTGAAGGTGATGCCCACGGACTACAAGCGGGTCCTCCAGGCACGGCGCGCGGCGCGCAGACCACCGGAATCCACATCCGCGGCGTTGCCCCAGTCCGCGGCGGGGAGGGCCTGAGCCATGGGTAAGCCAACCGGATTCATCGAGTGGGAGCGCGTCCACGCGGACAAGCGGGACAAGGCGGACCGGCTGGGCGACTGGCGCGAGTTCGCGCTGCCGCTGGCCCCCGACGAGGCCAAACGACAGGCCGGCCGCTGCATGGACTGTGGCGTCCCCTTCTGTCACCAGGGCTGCCCCCTGGGAAACCTCATCCCCGACTTCAACGAAGCCGTGTACCGCGGGCGCTGGCGCGAGGCGTACGACTTGCTCAGCCGCACCAATGGCTTCCCGGAGATGACGGGCCGGCTGTGCCCGGCGCCGTGCGAGGCCGCGTGTGTGCTCGCCATCGACCGGGACCCGGTCACCATCGAGCAGATGGAGAAGGAAATCATCGAACGGGCCTTCAAGGAGGGCTGGGTGCAAGCCCGGCCTCCGGCGCGCCGCACCGGGAAGACGGTGGGCGTGGTGGGCTCCGGGCCCGCGGGACTGGCGGCGGCGGCGCAGCTCAACGCGGCCGGACACACCGTCACCGTGTACGAGCGAGACGCCCGGGCCGGCGGCTTGCTGCGCTATGGCATCCCCGACTTCAAGCTGGAGAAGTCCGTGGTGGACCGGCGCCTGGCGCTGATGGAGGCGGAGGGCATCACCTTCGTCACCGGCGTGGACGTGGGCGGCGCCCTGAGCTACCGCGAGCTGCGCGCGAAGCACGACGCCCTGGTGCTGGCCCTGGGCGCGCGCCGTCCGCGCGAGCTGGAAGTCCCCGGACGCGAGCTGTCCGGTGTCGTCCAGGCCATGGAGTACCTGGAGCACCAGAACCGGCTCGTCTCGGGCCATGGCCAGAAGGACTCACGCCTGGACGCGGCCGGCCGGCACGTCGTGGTGCTGGGCGGCGGCGACACCGGCTCGGACTGCCTGGGTACCGCGCTGCGTCAGGGTGCGGCGAGCGTGCGGCAGGTGGAGCTCCTCCCCGCCCCGCCTGCGGTGCGCGCGGAGGGCAACCCCTGGCCGAGGTGGCCCGTCATCTTCCGCACCTCCACCAGCCAGGAGGAAGGCGGCGAGCGCCGCTTCGCGCTGATGACGAAGCGGCTCACGGGCAGCGACGGACGGCTCCAGACGCTGCACGCCGTGGAAATCGAGTTCCAGCCCGAACCTGGCGCCCTGCCCCGCCTCATTGAACGTCCCGGCACCGAGGTGACGTTCGAAACGGACCTGCTGGTGCTGGCCATGGGCTTCACGGGGCCCGAGGTGGGCAACCTCTCCGAGGAGCTGGGGGTGAAGCTGTCTCCCCGCGGCACGGTACAGGTGGATGCGCGCTTCGCCACGTCCGCGGACGGGGTGTTCTGCGCCGGGGACGCGAGCCGGGGCGCCAGCCTCATCGTCTGGGCCCTGTCGGACGGTCGCGAAGCCGCCAAGGCCTGCGATGCGTATCTTTCCGGGGGGCGCTCCGCGCTACCCACCCGGGGTGCGGACTGCGCCTTCTGAGCGGAATGAAACGCCCGGGTCGCCTTTTTGGGGCGAGTCGGGAATAAATAGCAGGCGAGGCAGTTAGAATGGGCTTAACCCATTACTCCCTCCCACAGGAGGCCCCTGACATGCGAAGCGAACAGACCCTCATCGTGACCGAAGCCGACTTGGAGCGCCTGCGCCAGGTGGTGGACCACAACGGAGGCGGCCGCACGGCCGAGTTCGCGGAAATGCTTGACGCGGAGCTGACCCGGGCCCGCGTCGTCGCGTCGGAAGAGGTGCCGCCCGACGTCGTGACGATGAACAGCAAGGTCGTCTTTGAGGACGAACAGACGGGAGAGCGCCGGGAGGTCACCCTTGTCTACCCGCGCGACGCCAGCAGCGACGAGGGGCGCATCTCCGTCCTGGCCCCCATCGGCAGCGCGCTCATCGGCCTGACCGTGGGGCAGACCATCACCTGGCCCCTGCCGGGCGGACGCTCCAAGCAGCTGCGCATCGTCGCGGTGCCCTACCAGCCCGAGGCCTCGGGCCACTACAACCTCTGATTCGGCTTCCCCCGGACGGCACCGTACGCCCTCGTGGCGGACGGTGCCGTTCGCCGTTTCAGCGCAGCCCCACGCGCTTCGCCAACTCCTGCGCCAGGGCCCGCAGCTCCTCCACGCCGGCCGCCTGCGGGCTCGTGTCGAACACCACCTCGTAGCCCAGCCCCGCCTGGTTGATGGACTCCGAGCGCGGAATCCGAGCCCTCAGCACGGGCACGGTGGACTCGCTCAGCGCGCCCTCCATGGCCTCGTTGGTCGCGGTGGTGCGGCGATCCCACAGATTCACCACCGCCACCAGCTCACCGCCCTGCTCGCGAACGTCACGCCAGGCGGTCTCGATTTCCCCCAGCCCCTGGAGCGCGAAGGCGCCGGTGGGCACGGGGGCCACGACCAGGTCCGCGGAGGCGAGCACGGCCTCGGTGTAGGCGCCGATGCTGGGAGGGGTGTCCGCGAGGATGATGTCCGGCGTCCACCCCAGCGTCTTGAGCGCGCGAGGAATCGCCTGGAGGCGGTGGCCCCACTGGAACAGCTCGCGCTCCTGCGCGGCCATACGCGGCGCGGCGGGGGCGATGAACAAGCCGGGCCGCTTCGGTGAAGCCACCACCACCTGCGCCAGCGTGTGCTTGGGACGGGGCCCGAGCGCATCCCCCACGCACGGGCCTTCCCGGCTCTCCAGCCCCAGCACCAGCGACGCATGCGCCTGGGGGTCCAGGTCCAGCAGCAGCACCTGGCGGCCGGCATCCGCGAGGGCCGCCGCCACATGCGAGCAGAGCGTCGTCTTGCCGACGCCGCCCTTGATGGTGGAGAACGCGATGAACGCCATGCCCCCGTCTATACCGGACGACCCACGGGGAGAGAAGCCACGGGCGGCGGCGCCTCCGTACTCAGCGCCACGCGCTACTTCTGCGTCATGATCCACTTCACCAGCGCGCGCGCCTCGGCCTCCGACACCTGGGCGTTCGCAGGCATCGGAATGGCGCCCCAGGCGCCGCTACTGCCCTTGCGCACGCGCTGCGCCAGCTTGTCCTCCACGCCCTCCTGCTTCGCATAGCGGGCGGCAATCTCCTTGTACGAGGGACCGACCAGCCGCGCCGCCGCGGAATGGCACGTCATGCAGCTCTTGGCCTTCGCGAGTTCCTCGCTCGCGGAGGCCACGTTGGACACCAACGCCACCGCGAAAACAGACAGCCACAGAAAACGCTTCATCGAAGTCTCCAGTCCGCACAGCATATCAAGGCTGACCGACATGGCAGCCCTATCGGATTTTGCTGAGCTCCACGCGAGCTAGCGCGCGGCACGCCCTTCCGCGACGCGCACCACGCGCCCATCGCCCAGGGTGTCCGGTGGGCTCAGCACCACCCGGTCCTCGGCGGACAATCCGTCCATCACCTCGACATGAGCGCCCAGGTCTCGCCCCAGCACGACCACGCGCTGCTGGACGGCATTCGCCTCCCCCACCACGAGGACCGTGGGCCCCTCCCTCCGCACGGCCAACGCGCTGGCGGGGATGAGCATGGGCGGGGCCTCGCGCTCGATGAGCAACCGGACGCGCACGAATGACCCGGCGAACAGCGCCTCTGTGTTGGCGAGCTGCACCTCCGTCAGGAGCGTGCGAGTCCCAGGGTCCAACACCCCCGCGGTCCGCACCACGCGCCCCGGAAGCGCCCGCGCGGGCGCTTCCAGCGTGGAGATGCGCGCCTCGAGCCCCGGCCGGATGTCATGGGCGAGGGACTGCGGCACGTCCACGTAGACCTTCAGCGTGTGCGTCTGCGCGAGTTCGAACAGGCTCGTCATGCCGTTGCCACTGCCCGCGGTGACCAGCGCTCCCCGGTCCACGTTGCGACGCACGATGACCCCATCAAACGGCGCCACCACGCGGCGATACGCGTACAACGCCTCGAGGCGCTCCACCTCCGCCTTCGCGCTCTTCAGCGAGGCCTCCGCGGAGTTGGCCCGCGCCCGCGCCTCCTCCGCCACTTCGTGGCTGACGTTGCCCTCTCCCGCGAGAATCTGCCCGCGCCGCGCGGACGCGCGAGCGAGCTCCAGGTTCCGCTCCGTCTCATCCAGGCGCGCCCGGGCCCGGTGACACTCCGCCTGGAGCTCGGGCGCTTCAAGCTCCGCCAGCAACTGGCCCGCGCGGACCCGGTCGCCCAGGTCGACGTGGATGCGGCCCACGAAGCCGTTGATGCGGGCGTGCAGCGACGCGCGCTGACTGGGAAGGACCGTCCCTGGCAACGTGAGCTCCGCCTTCGGCTCGGACCGCGTCACGCGCGCGGTGGCCACGAGCGGCGGCAGACGGGCTTCCGCTTCACGTCGGTCCAACGCGCGCGACCGCTCCAACCGTGGCGCCACGCCGAGCCCCAGCAGCACCAGGAGCAAGGCGGCGAACACCCAGGGCCAGCGCCCGCCTCGCGCCGCGGCGACGGGCGCCGCGGCATCCACGCCAGGGGTCTGCTCCGTCACGCTGTCACCGAGGGCTCGAGTTCAGGGGCCGCCGCGCGGACAGCCCGCCGCGCCTGCATCAGACTGTAGACGACGGGAACGAAGAACAGGGTCGCCACCGTGGCGCCCACGAGGCCGCCGATGACGGCGCAGCCGAGCGCGGCGTTCTGTTCGCCGCCCTCGCTCAGGTTCAGGGACATGGGGAGCATGCCCAGGCCCATGGCCAGCGCCGTCATCAACACGGGGCGCACCCGCACCCTCCCCGCTTCGAGCGCCGCCTCCGCCGCGCTCGCGCCGAGCGCGAGCCGCTCGTTGGCGAAGGACACCACCAGCACGGAGTTCGCCGTGGCCACGCCCACGCTCATGATGGCGCCCATCAACGAGGGAATGCTGAACGGCGTCTGCGTGGCGAACAGCGAAACCACCATGCCCACCACCGCCCCGGGCAACGCGGTGATGATGATGAAGGGGTCCAGCCAGGACTGGAAGTTGACCACCATCAGCGCATAGACGAGCACCGCCGCGAACAGCAGGCCCAGCAGCAGCCGGTCGAAGCTGGTGCGCATGCTCTCCACCTGCCCACGCACCTGGATGCGCGAGCCCGGCGGCAGCTCCTCTCGGTAGCGGTCGACCATCCGCTCCAGCCGCGACGCCACGCTGCCCAGGTCCGTGTCCTGGACGTCCGCGCGGACGTTGAAGGTGGGCTGGATGTCCACGTGGGTGACGAAGACGGGCGTCCACTCGCGCTGCACCCGGGTGAGGTCGCCCAGGAGCTGGGGCCCCTCCCGGGTGGGCAGCGCCATCCGCGTCAGGTCCTCCACCGAGGACACCCGCGTCTCCGGCACGCGCACCGACACCGGATAGCTGTTCCCCGTCTTCGGGTCGATCCAGAAGCTGGGGCTCACCTGCGAGCTGGATGACACGGTGAGCAGCACGTTGTTGGCCACGTCCCGCTGCGTGAGCCCCACAGCGCTGGAGCGGACCCGGTCCACCTCGAAGTGCAGCCGAGGCGCGTTCACCACCTGCGACAGGCGCACGTCCACCGCGCCGCGGACCTGTCCCAGCTCCGCCTCGAGCTTCCGCGCGATGGCATAGGTGGCCTCGCGCTGGGAGCCGGAGACCTGCACGTCAATGGGCGACGGCAGCCCGAAGTTGAGAATCTGCGTCACGATGTCCGCGGGCTGAAAGTAGAACGTGAGCTCGGGGAAGCGCCGTGGCAGCTCCTCGCGCAGCAGCCGGACGTACGCGTCCGTCCGAACCCGGCGTTTCGGAGCCAGCGTCACGAGGACCTCCCCGTCCGCGCTGCTCACGTTGGAGGTGTCCGTCAGCGCGAGGTTGTAGCCGCCCGGCATGCCCATCATGTCAATCAGGCTCAACCGGTCCTCGGCGGGGATGAGCTCGCGCACGGCGTCCTCCACGAGCGACAGGTACCGCTCCGTCTCCTCGATGCGCGTCCCTGGCGGCGCCACGACGTGAAGGCGGAGCTGGCCCGCGTCCACGGTGGGGAAGAAGTCGCGGCCCACGAAGGGCATCAACCCCACCGCCGCCAACACCGCGAGCAGGAAGAAAACCAGCACGCGGCGCGGCCGGGCCAGGGCCTTCTGGAGCGCCCTCACGTACCGCGCCCGGAAGCGCTCGAAGCCCTCCTCGAACCGGTGGTGCAGTCGCGCCAGCCAGCCCGTCTGCGGCTGCCCGTGCCGCTGAACCTCCGCGCGCAGCAGGAACTGCACGAGCGTGGGCACCAGCGTGCGCGAGAGCAGATACGAGGCCATGACGGAGAGCCCCACCGCCAGGCCCATGGGCAGGAACAGGTACCGGGCCGGCCCCTCCAGGAAGAGCACCGAGATGAAGACGATGCCAATGGAGAGCGAGGCAACGAAGGCGGGCACGGCGATCTGCTCCGCGCCATCCAGGATGGCCTGGGTGAGCGGCTTCCCCACGGCCAGGTTGCGGTGGATGTTCTCTATCTCCACCGTGGCGTCATCCACGAGGATGCCCACCGCGAGCGCCAGCCCGCCCAGCGTCATCGAGTCGAGCGTGTACCCGAGGCCCCGCAACACCAGGATGGCCGCGAGCACCGACAAGGGAATGGAGATGACGATGATGAGCGTGCTCCGCCAGCTCCCCAGGAACAGGAGGATCATCGTCGCCGTCAGCAGCGCGGCGATGACCCCTTCAACCAGGAGCCCGTGGATGGCGGTCGTGACGAAGGAGGACTGGTCCGCCAGCAACCGCACCGACAACCCCTCCGGCGCGGCGGCCTGGATGGTGGGCAGCAGCTCGCGCACGCGGCGGGCGACCTCCAGCGTCGAGGCGTCCCCCGTCTTCATCACGGACAGGATGACGGAGCGCCGGCCCTCCTCCCGGGCGATGTTCGTCTGCACCGCGAAGCCGTCATGCACGTGCGCCACGTCTCGGAGAAACACGACGCGGCCGTCGCTCCGGCGCACCGGGATGTCATTGAGCGCGGCGAGCGTCTCCGGACTGCTGTTGAGCGTCACGCGGTACTCGTGCGCGCCCATCTTGATGTTCCCCGTGGGCAGGACCAGGTTCTGCGCGGAGACCGCCGAGGCGACGTCGTGCGGCGCCAGCCCATGCGCCTCGAGGGCTTCCAGGTCCAGGTCCACGGTCATCTGACGGACCTTGCCGCCCATGAGCTGGGGAATGCGCGCGCCCCGGACCGTGCCGAGCAGGGGCCGAACGCGTTGATTCACATGGTCGTAGATTTGCGACTCGGTGAGCGTCTCGCTGCTGAACGACACCTGGAGGATGGGCACACTGCTGGCCGAATACCGGAGGATGATGGGCGGCTGCGTCCCCGGAGGCATGCGCCGGGTGATGGATTGCGAGGACGCCGTCACCTGGGCCATGGCCTCGGCCACGTCAGCCCCGGGGTGTAGATGCAACCGGGCGACCGATACACCGTCGAATGACTGGCTTTCCTGACGGGCCAGGTTCGCCACGTTGTTCGCCAGGGAGTATTCACTGTATTGGGTAATCTGCCGTTCAATCTGCTGCGCGGGCAGCCCGTCATAGCTCCAGACGACGCTGATGACGGGGATGTCGACCTCGGGGAGGATGTCCGTGGGGGATTCGTGGATGACCTGCACACTCACGAAGACGAGCAGCAGCGCCGCCACCACGAAGGTATAGGGGCGTCGGAGCGCCAGCCGAACGATCCACATATCGCCCGTGCTCTTTGCCATGGAGCAGCAATCGAGGCAATGTCCGCAACCCTTGCTTCCACTGTGAAAACTGGGGCAGCATGAGGGCTGAGCCGTCATGAACAACGCCGTGAAAACATCTCCCTCCTCTGGGACTGTATCGAGGGAAGCGCTGCTGAATCGCAGACAGCTCCTGCAGTGGTTGGGAATCGGCGTGGTGGCCTCCAGTTGCGGCACGCTTCGCCCGCGGCTGACGCCTCCCACGGTGGGCTCGGCCCCCCTCCAGCTCATCGCGCCCGACAGCGCGGGGCCCCTTCCCGACGACGTGCGGGAGGTCCTGCTCGATACGGCCCGCTGGCTCTCACGCTTCGTGGGAATGGACGGTCAGCTCAACGAGGCGCTGCTGGAAGGCTATCTGCGTCTCAAATGCGAGGAGCGTCCCTCATACCTGGCCACCTACACCCGCTTCGCGGCGGAGGTGAAACGGCCCGAGAAACTCTCCGCGGAATGGCTCATGGAGCTGCCAGAGCTCCACCGCGTGAAGGTGGTGGGCGAGCTGGCCATCATGTCGCTGGTCGGCGGGGGCTTCCGGACGTTTGGCTTCGGCAACATGAATGGCCACATGGGCGGGCTCTGGCACGAACCGCACGCGTCTGGCTCCTATCACGCCTCGGACGAACTGTAGTCAGCGCGGTCGCCGACAGGATTTGACAACCATGAGGCTGTGTATCGTCGGAAGTGGTGTTGCCGCGGTCATCACCGCCCGCGCCGCGCTGCAGCGGGGCTACGAGGTGGTGATGCTCGAAGCCGGTCCTCGCACGCCCATGCGGGACTCGCGCCGCTGGCTGGACTTCGTCACCACGGGCGTGCGGCCCTACCACGCCTGTGAGGACTCGCAGGGTGACGCCAACTCCCGCCCCGGTGTCCAACCCGAGCGCGACCACTTCCTCATCAAGGGCAGCCGGCTCATGGCGGTGGGCGGGTCGACGCTGCACTGGAGCGGCTGGACGCCCCGCCTCCAGCCCGAGGACCTGGAGCTGCGCAAGCGCACCGGCAAGGGGAACGACTGGCCCTTCAGCTACACCCAGCTCGAGCCCTATTACAGCCAGGCCGAGTCCCTGCTGAACGTCACCGGCCCCAACGCGCCCGTGGACGGACATCCCACGCCCTGGCGCTCGCAGCCCTACAAGTGGAACAGCCCGCCGTATCCCATCGAGTCGGAGCCGGTGCGCCACGCCTTGAAGGCGCTGGGCATCACCTATGACCACATTCCCATGTCGCGCAGAGGCCCCGGCGGCGAGGGCGTGGGCGGCCCGTGCATGACGTTTGGCACGTGCCGGTATTGCCCGATGGGCGCGCGCTTCGACCCCACCCTGCTGCTGGCGGACATGGAGTCCCACCCGGGCTTCCGGTTGCTCGCGAGCAGTCCGGTGCTGGCCGTGCGCATGGCGGGAGCGGTGGCCCAGGGCGTCACCTACCGCACCGCCGAGGGCGAGACGGCCACACTGGACGCGGACGCCGTGCTGGTGGCCGCGGGTGCCCTGGAGACGCCCAAGCTGCTGTGGCACTCGGGCTTCGATGAGCAGCGCCTGCCCGCGCTCGGTCGCTACCTGGTTACCCACCCGATGCTGAAGCTCGAGGGCAAGCTGGCGAAGCCCCCTCGGGAGTTCAATGGGCGCGAAGTCCCCATGCCCGCCCTCTTCTCGCGGCACTTCGACACGCCGGAGCAGCAGGCCGCCGGGAAGATGATCTTCTCCGAGTACCCGGAGGAGCCGGACCTGCAGTCCTGGGTCCGCCAGGAGCAACTGGCGCCCGAGTACATCGCCTCCTTCGCCCGGGAGAGCCGGCTCAACCTCCATGGCTTCATCGAGGAGTTCCCCCAGGCGGAGAACCGCCTGCGCTTCACGGGCAAGCCGGGCGAGCGCCAGGTGGAGATTCACTACGCGGTGGATTCGGGGTTCGCCGCGCGCTGGCAGTGGATGACCGACACCTTGATGCAGGTGATGAAGACCGCGGGCTGCCGGGAGTCGGAGGTCTGGGTTTCGGGCGTGATTCGCCGGGCGGACCACTCGGTGGGCACGGCGCGCTTCGGCCAAGGGCCGGACTCGGGCGTCGTGGACGGGAGGCACCTCGTCTTCGGGACGAAGAACCTGTTCGCCCTCACCAACGGCAACTTCCCGAACAACGGCGCCATCAACCCGACGCTGACGCTCACGGCCCTCTCGCTGCGCTTCGCGGACCAGGTGCTGCCGGACCTGGCGCCGACACGAACTACAGCGCGGCCTTGAGCACGGCCAACGCGACGATGGCCACGACGGCGAACACCTCGCGTCGCGCGGGCGCCTCCTGGATGAAGGCGTTGGCGAACACCAGGGAGAAGAGCGTCACCGAGTTGAGGATGGGCCAGGCGACGACGCGGTTTCCCGCCGCCAGCGCCATGACGAAGGCGACCTGATTGCCCACGGTGAAGAGGGCGCGCACCAGCAGGTTGGTGCGTGCGCGGCCGTCCACGACCAGCTCGCTCAACTGCGCCCCCAGCGTCCCCCGGGCGCCGAAGAGGAGCAGCAGCACCAGACACGCCGCGCTCCTCCAGAACATCAAGGCGGTGCTCACCTCCAGGTTGGACGCCACGCCCGAAGGCTGGCCCTGGAAGAAGAGCTCCCCGCAGAGGCTCTGCACGAGGACGGCCACGGTGATGAAGAACGCCGGCAGCCACAGGGCGCGGCGGTTGTCCGAGCCACCTCCCGCGGCCAGCAACGAGCAGCCGGACACGGCGAGGGCGAACAGATACTCGGTCCAGTGCACCGTGCGGCCGGACAGCATGAGCGCCAGGGGGATGAGCACATCCCCGATGCGCGAGGCGATGTTCACCCGGGCGACCGTGAGGTGCCGGAAGCCGTAGGAGAAGGCGAAGGCCACCCCCTGGACGCTCACCGCGAACAGCGCGAGCCGCGCGTTGCCATAGAGCGCCCACCCCGCCCTGTCCGTCATGGGCAGCAGCGGCGTCAGCGCCGCCAGCAAGAGGAACGGGACGAAGTTGTTGGCGAAGTTGAGGACGAGGATGGACTGGCGGCGGAGCCCATAGCTGAGCCGGTCGAAGACGCTGTTTCCCGACCGCAGCAGGACGGACGTCAGCGAGTAGAGGACGGTTTCCATCGCGTCCGCGCGTCAGCGCTCGGCCCAGGGAAGAGGCGCTCCAGACAGGGCCACAACTGGGGATGACAGGGCTCGTCCAGCAGGCGCCCCAACTCCTCCGGCGCCAGGAACAGGCCCCCGTCCACCTCCCGCTCGGAGAAGCGCAGCGGGCCTTCCATTCGGGCGCGGTAGAGGAAGATGCGCCGGTGGTGCCCATCGTCGAAGACGAACTCCGCCACGGGCACCAGCGGGCCCTCCAGGCCCAGCTCCTCCAGGAGCTCCCGCTGGGCGGCCTCCAGGGGCGCCTCGCCCGCGCTCACGTGGCCACCCGCGGACGTGCACAGGTGGCCGGGCATGAAGGTCATGTGCCGGGAGCGCCGCTGCAGGAAGACCTTGCCGTCGTGCTCCACCATCACATGCACGATGCGATGGGGCAGCTTCTGGCCGTAGATCTGGTCGCGGGGCGCGCTCCCCACCACCTGCCCCTGGGTGTCGATGACGTCAATCAGCTCCATGCCACGGACATCCTATGCGACCAGGGGCTTCCGGCCTTCCGCGGGAATGACCTCGATGCGGTCCCCCACCCACTTCCGGAAGTGTGCGTCCAGGTCGTAGTTCTCTTGCTTCCAACCGTCCTGGACGGAGCCCGTCACCAGCGAGCTGAAGAAGAGCTTCTTGCCGGTGACGATCTCCTCGGTGCCCATGATGCCGTCTGGCCAGATGAGGAAGTAGTAGCGGCTGTAGTTGACGGTGCGGTCCGACAGGCGAATCTGCATGTCCGGGTAGCGCACCCGCAGCCGCTCCACGGCCGCGGTGACATGCGACGTCTCCTCCGGCATCAACTCGCCGTAGATGTGATAGGCGCGACCGGCGGAGAGCGTCCAGGAAATGGCCCAGTCGCGGATGCCCCGCTCGTAGATGAACTGGGCCAGCTCCTCGACATGCTGGCTGTTGTGACGGTTGAGACAGGTCAGGATTCGCGGCGCCACGCCATGGTCCACGCACAGGCCCATGGCCCGGAGCGTCTCCTGGTAGGTGTTACCCTTGGCGTTGCGGCTGGGGCGAATCTCGTTGTTGACCCGCTCGTCCATGGAATCGAGGCTGATTTCCACGCGCGTGCAGCGAGACACCGTCTTCATCATCTGCTGCGTCAGGAAGGTGCCGTTGGTGCCGAGGATGGTGGCGACACCATGGTCCGTGAGCTTGTCGATGACGTTCAGCGTGTCTCGGCGCATCAACGGCTCACCGCCGGAGAGAATCTGTCGCATGATTCCCGCGCGGATGACTTCGTCGGCCACCTTGAGCTGCTGGGGCGTGGAGAGCCGCTTCGACGGCAGGTCCTCGACGTTCCCGTAGCAGTGGATACACACGAGGTTGCACGGCGCGGTGACGAGCCATCCACAACCGATGGGACTCCGCGGCACAGGCACGCAGCCCTCGAACACCTTCGCCGAGAACTCATCGCGGAGGTTGTCGTAGATGATGGTGCCCCAGCTCTCCTGACGCTCTCTGATGCGTGCGGACATGGCGAGGAATTAAGAACAGCCCCGCAGCCGACAATGGGCCGCAGAGCCTTGGTTGATGAATCTGAGCCGCCCAATCGAAAGACACACCACGCCCAGGAGGACGCCCATGCCGCCTTGGGCACGGGTACCGTCACATCCGCCCGGCAACGCCCCTGAACATCCCGGGGCTCCCCCTCTTGAAATAGAAGAGCCAGCCTACGCTGACGTCACAGAGATGTTACGCGAAATTCATTTTATCCGCAAGAGCGAGTTTTTCTGTTTCTTCACGAAGCACCCGGAGGAGGTTCATTTGCCGCGACATTCTCTTTAACTCACGCCACTGACATCGCGGTGTCGGGCGCCGCCGCGAGCCAGCGCCGGCCTCGCGCTCCGAACGCATCGCTTCCAGGGAGAAGAAGTGAATGCCCCCCTGGCAGCGCAATCACAGACATCCCGAATCCATCAAGACCGGCTCAAGCGCGTGTCAATTCACGAAGACACGGCGCCGAGCACGGATACCTGGGGACTCAATACAAGGTCCCACACTCGGCGATCCGTTGGACTCGGAGTGCGGCGAGCCGCGCCAGGGGCATGGCCACTTCGGCCCCTTCCAGCGCCGCCACCGCTCGAGCCACGGCATCCAGGGTGGACATCCCGGAGGGGTGCGAGGGTTCACGGAGCCGGAGCAGTCCTGGCTCCGGTGGCGGCAGCGCCAGGCGAGGCAGCGTCCGTAGCGCGGCGACCCGTTGTGTCATCCGCCGCGCCTGGGACCAGCTCGCGTCCAGCACCACCAGTTGCCGCGGTGGCGGCGCATCGGGCCGGGGTGGCGGCCCATCGGGATAGAGCAGCCACGTCCCGGGCTCGGAGAGCAGCTCCAGCTCCGCGCTCCCGCTGAGGGAGCCGTGGATGAGCCGCTTCGAGTTCACCAACGCCAGCGCGGCCACGCCGCCGGTGTTGCTCTTCTTCGCGATCTCCATCACGTGCTGGAGGAGGAGGATTCGCGTCCGCGTGTGGACCTGGGGAATCTCGTCACACAGACACAGGTGAAGCGCCAGGTTGCAGCGGGAACAACGCGGGCGACTGGCGAGACGGGAAGACACTGCCCCCATCTTGGTCCGGCCGTTGGACGAACAGAAGCACTCGTTTCCCTCTGTCTCTCGTGCTGGGATGTTTCGCCATGGGTGATTGGGCGGTGACGACGCACTGGGCCTGGACACGGCCGCGAATGCCTGAAGCCAGGGACTTTCCGAGCGACCGCTGGGCTGCCCGACTTGGCCGGGTGGGCCCGGGGCTCTGGCAGTTGGAAACGCTCCAGAAATACGGCTACTACCGCGCCCCCGAAGGGACGGCCGCCGTGGGGGTTCAAGCTCCTGACGACTACCTGGTGGAATACGGAGGCGGCCCCTTCTCCGCGGCCTGGAACTATCTCGTCGCCACTGAGCCCTCCGACGCAAGCCGCTTCGCGCGAGCCGCGGCGCTGCTGGGTGAAGACGCCTCCCTCCCGCCCGCGGTTCAACACGCGGTGCTGTGTCTGCGCACCCCCATCCGCTTCGAGCGCCCTCTTGCCTCCTGGAGTCTGAGCGAGAGCCATCTGGACTCAGCCCCCGCCGCCCGCGTCGCCGAGGCGCTCATCGCCGGAGGTCCCCCTCCTCGCCGGGGACGGATGGAATGCGTGGTGGGACTCTTCACTTTCGAGTTCGGCTGGGTCCACACAGGCGTCCTGACACTGTTCATCGACAAGTCGATGGAGCAAAGCGGGGCCGAACTCGAAATGACAGGCCGGTTCAACGCACTCGCTGAGACAAAGGAGATCGGCCCGTTCGCGCACTCCCTGTACATGGAGCGGTCCACACCGGTACCGGCGCCCCTCGCCGCCTGGCCCTTCCCCACGCGGTAACTCGGTCTGCCAATGGCCCTGCGAGCACGATGAGCATCCGCTCGCCGACACTCCCGGTGGTTGTCCGGCCACCTCATTTATAGGAGGCTGCGCCGCAAATGACTCCGGAGCGTCGAAAGTACCTTGTCGTGGGTGGGCTGGCCACGCTGCTGCTCATCCTCGACCAATGGACGAAGGTCCTCGTCCGCGAGCACGTGAAGCCCCTGGGCTACACCGGCATGAGCGTCTTCGGCGACGTCATCCGCTTCCAGTACGTGGAGAACACCGGCATCACCTTCGGCATGTTCCGGTCGCTGCCCTACGCCCAGCTCATCCTCAGCGCGGTGGCCATCCCCGTCTTCCTGCTGGTCATCCACCTGGTCCGCCAGTCGCCCGCGGACCACTACCGGCTGCACGTCGCGCTCGGCCTCGTCGGCGCCGGCGTCGGTAACCTGATTGACCGCGTCCGCCTGGGCAGCGTGACGGACTTCGTCGTCGCTGACTTCGGGTTCTGGCCAGTGAACCCCTGGTATGCCTTCAACGTCGCGGACGCCGCGCTCGTCGTCGGCGCCATCTTGATGGCCTTCGACTCCCGTCGCCCGCAGCCGGCCCCTGCGCCCGCTCCCGCCCCGAGTCAGGGCGACTAGCCAGGGCGTGGGCGCGAGCGCGCCCCCTTGGCGTTGGAAGACGGGCCCGCCGCCCTGCCATGCGGGCAACCTGTACCGGTTTGGATCGCCCGCACCATGCGAGCGCGATCCACTCTGGAGCACCGGTGAGCGCGCTCGAGGCCCTCGCCCCTGATTCCGCGCACTTGGAAATGGCACACCCCATGCTCTGAGGCTCCGGGCATGAGGGCGTCCCACGTGGAGGCCCCCCATTCAAGGAGGCTCACGATGGAAGTCCGGTTTCATGGCGTTCGGGGGAGCATCGCGGTGTCGGGCTCGCGCATTGGTGGCAACACCGCCTGCGTGGAGGTGACCAGCCAGGGCCACCGCCTCATCCTGGATGCAGGGACGGGCATCCGCGCACTGGGCGAAATCATGATGCGCGAGGGCGCGCCCCAGAAGGCCACGCTCTTCTTCTCGCACCTGCATTGGGACCACGTGCAGGGCTTCCCCTTCTTCACGCCGGCCTGGCTGCCCACGTCCGAGCTGACGCTCTACGGCCCGGGCGCGAATGGGGCCCAGGCGCTCCAGTCCGAGTTGGCCGCGCAGATGCAGCCGCCCCACTTCCCGGTGCCGCTGAGCACCATGCGCTCGCGGATGGACTTCCGCTCGGCGTTGCATGCCCGGCCCGTGGAGGTGGGCCCTTTCCGCGTCACGCCCATCGACGTGCCGCACCCGCAGGGGTGCCTGGCGTACCGCGTGGAGGCGGATGGCCACTCGTTCGTCTACGCCACGGACGTGGAGGTGCGGGTGCAGGAGCTCGCGCCGGAGGTGGGCCGCCTCTTCGAGGGCGCGGACGTCCTGTGCCTGGATGCGCAATACACGCCGGACGAATACGAGGGCCGCAAGGGCGTGGCGAAGAAGGGCTGGGGCCACTCCACCATGATGGATGCCGCGGGCGTGGCCGGGCTGGTGGGGGCGCGCCGGCTGTGCCTGTTCCACCATGACCCGGCGCACGGCGACGACATGCTCGAGGACATGGCGGAGCAGGCCCGCGCCCTCTTCCCCATCTGCGAGCCCGCACGCGAAGGCCAGCGGCTGGTGCTGGGCCGCGCGGCCTGAGAGGGGCAGTCCCATGCCCGCTGGATGTTATGGTGCGGCCTCCGCCTTCGTCCTGCCGCCGTTGCCCGCCATGCCCCAAGCCCCCTCGGACGTCTCCCAGGTCCTCCTCCCCTTCGGAGGACTCGTCGGCAGGGAGGTGGACCTCGACGCGTTCCTCCAGACGCTGATGGACCGCATCGCCATCACCCTGCAAGCGGACCGCGGCACCCTCTGGCTGCTGGACCCGGCCCGCCGCGAGCTGTTCAGCCGCGCCGCGCACCTGCCCGAGGTGTCCCAGATTCGCGTCAAGCTGGGCCAGGGCGTCGCAGGCACCGTCGCCAAGGCGGGGCACGCCATCAACGTGCCGGACCCGCGCGGCGAGCAGCGCTTCTTCGCGGACATCGACCGGATGACGGGCTACCGCACCACCAGCCTGCTCGCCGTGCCACTGTGCGACGGGGACGGCGCTCTCTACGGCGTGCTCCAGGTCCTCAACCGCCGCGGCGCGGACCGCTTCACCGACGACGACACGCAGCGGCTCACCGCCATCGCCTCGCAGGTGAGCACCGCTCTCCAGAGCACCAGCCTCTACCAGGAGCTCCAGCGCGCGAAGGACCAGCCCCAGGTCCCGGTGGGCTACTTCTTCAACCGCATCATCGGCGAGTCCCCGCAGCTCCAGGCCATCTACCGGCTGGTGCGCAAGGCCGCGCCCACCGACGCGACGGTGCTGCTGCGCGGCGAGAGTGGCAGCGGCAAGGAGCTGTTCGCCCGTGCCGTCCACGTGAATGGCCCCCGCAGGGACCAGCCCTTCATCAAGGTGGACTGCGCGGCGCTGCCCGCCACGCTCATCGAGAACGAGCTCTTCGGCCACGAACGCGGCGCCTTCACTGGCGCGGACCACCGCGTGCCCGGCAAGTTCGAGGCGGCCAGCGGCGGCACGGTGTTCATCGACGAGATTGGCGAGCTGCCCCTGCCGGTGCAGGGCAAGTTGCTGCGGGTCATCCAGGATCGCGAGTTCGAGCGCGTGGGTGGCACCCAGGCCGTGAAGGTGGACGTGCGCATCGTCGCGGCCACCCACCGGGACCTGGCCCGCATGGTGGCCGAGGGCCGCTTCCGCGAGGACCTCTACTACCGCATCAAGGTGGTCGAGGTGGTGCTGCCGCCGCTGCGGGAGCGCGGCGCGGAGGACATCGAGCGGCTCGCCCGCCACTTCGTCGCCGCCGTCGCCCGGAGGCACCGGCTGACGCCGCCCCGTCTCAGCGCCGCCGCGGTGGAGCGCCTCAAGCGCTACCGCTGGCCCGGAAACGTGAGGGAGCTGGAGAACTGCATCGAGAGCGCCGTGGTGCTCTGTGAAGGGGAGATTCTCGAAGAGCACCTGCCCCTGCCCGATGTGGACCGGACCGCCCTGCCGACTCCTGCAGCCACCCAAGGTGTCAACGCGCCGGCTGCGCTCGCGCCCATGGAGGCGGGCCTGCTGCCACTGGCGGAGGTCGAACGCCGCCACATCCTGCGCGTGTTGGACGCCGTGAAGGGCAACCGCACCGCCGCGGCCCGCGTGCTGGAGATTGGCCGCAACACGCTCGCGCGGAAACTCAAGGAGTACGGACTGGGCGACGAGCCCTGACGCACCGCGCGGGGGCGACTTCCACCCCACCCTCCAGGGCATCTGTCCGCTGACCACCGGTCTTTTCCGGTATCCGCCTTGTTCCGAGCTAGGCAACGGCGTACGACGAAGAGACCTCCGGCCCACGTGCAGGAGGCTTCAGCCCAGGGGGACGCGCATGAAAGTGGTCAACAAGCTGCTGGAGAAGCTTCCCGACGTCGTGGCGGGCAAGGTGCCCGACGTGAAGCTGCAGGACCAGGACATCAAGGTGCCGCTGGCCCAGGGGACCTTCACGGAAGAGAAAATCCTTCCGCCCAAGCTGGCCATGCACGGCTTCACGCTCTCCTTCGAAGCCACCGGCGAAGCGTCCATCCGGAACTTCAACTCGCTGGGCGACGTGGACGAAAACGGCATCGTCGGCGAGCCGAGCCCGGAGAGCGCCGAGTCAGGGCCCCGGCCCCAGTTGCTGCTGGGCAGTGACGTCGGGTGGATGCGCTACCAGGTGTCCGCGCGCGTGAAGGCCGCCGTGAGCGCCAGCCTGTCCTTCCTCGCCTCCGAGAACCAGACGGAGCTGTCCGTCACGCTCAGCGACTACCGCGCGCATCCGCTGGGCCAGAACATGCGCGAGGCCGTGCGCTCCGACCTGTCCGAGCTGCGGCTGATGCAGGCCACCGACCTGGCCAAGCTGGCCACGGGGGACGCGGTGGCGTGGCAGGCCCGCGGCGCGCTCCACACACGGCTGGAGCTCAACTGGGCGGACATCTTCCCCACCAACCTCAACCGGCTGGGCTTCCTGCGCGGCAACGAGCTGCTCGCGTTGAAGACCAGCGCCAAGGCGGGCCTGTCCGCCCGGGTGTCCCTCACCGACGACTACCAGCTCAGCTTCTCCCGTCCTCGTGCCGGCCGCATCCAGGTCGCCGTGCGCAAGGTGAAGTCCCATGAGCAGGCGCACTCCGCCGGCCTGGGCATCACCGTGGAGCTGCTGGACCCGGCGACGGTGAAGGCCCAGTTGGGCCAGTTGCTGGAAGCGCTGCTGGGGCCCGTCCTTCGCGACCTCGTCAAGAAGGGCACCACCGCGGTGGAAATCATGGACGGCCTGGTGGACAAGGCCAGCAAGGCGAAGCTGGACGACAACCAGAAGAAGGTGCTGGGCCTGGTGCTGGATCGCCTTGGCATCGACCCGCAGCTGGCGGACCCGGCCAACCTTCCGCAGGCCTGGGCCGACTTCAAGGCCCGCGTCGCAGAGTCGCTGGAGAACGCCGTCCGCACGCAGGTCGCCGAGGGCTTCGAGTACGAATACCTGCGCCTTTCGGAGACCTCCACGCTGCTGGAAGTCGTCGTGGAGGACGTCACCGCGATGCGCTTCCACGAGTCCCTGCTCAAGGGCAACCTGGTGGAGCTGCTGAAGTGGATGAAGAGCCTCCCCGCCCAGCAGAGCGAGTTCGAGCTGCGCAACTACCTCCACGCCACCACGCTCACGCGCCAGCAGGCCTACGGCTTCTCACTGGGGATTGGCTCGTTCGAGCTGCTCAAGGCGAAGAACGTCAGCAAGCAGTCCTGGGTGACGCAGGAGAACTTCCAGGGCGCCCGGCGCATGGCGTTCCTCGGACGCCGGGGCTACGAGGACAAACTGCTGGGCACCCGCGGCCAGTGGGTGGTGGACCTGAAGGCGGACATGACGCGCTTCTCCCCCACCCCCGTGGCCTCCGACTTCGGCTACGGCCTGCACCTGATGCTGTGGGGACGGCAGAAGAAGCTGTCGCGCAAGGACCTGCAGCAGGCGGTGGATGACGCCGTCGTCTGGGGCGTGCTGGACGCGAAGGACGCGGCCACCGTCATCAGCGCCATGCAGGAGGACATGGGCAAGCACCCCATCGAAACGCGGCTCGAGCTGAAGATGGCGGATGACTCGTTCCGCGCCCTGGTGCCCCGCATCCAGACGCTGGAGCTGTCCCGCTTCTCACGCGCCCTGGCCCGCGCGCTGCCCTGGAGCGAGCAGCTTCCCCGCGCCTCCGCCGAGTTCCGGCGCGCCGTCTACGCCCCCATCTGGGAGGCCTACCTCCGCGAGGTGCAGGAGCAAGGCAGCCTCATGCTGAATGACTTGTCACCCAGCCGCGCCGCGCAGATCGCCAAGTGGTACTTCCAGAAGGACCCCACGGTGCGCGACCTGGGCAAGGACCTGCAGCTCATCGAAAGCGAGTGGCGCCCGGGTGGCGGCAACTTCAGCTTCGCGGAGGTCATCTCGAAGAACCCCAACACGCTCATGCGGTGCCGGAACTTCGTGAGCGGCATGGTGCGCCTGCGCCGAGCCATTGACGAACGCAAGGCCCCGGACGAGCTGCGCACCGTGTTCGGCGAGCTGGAGGGCATGTGGACCACCGGCTTCCACCTGCGCGCCGCGGGCTCCCTGCTCTCGGACCTTGCGCAGTCCACGCCGCTGGGTCTCGCGGGCGTGGAGCGGACCCTCACCGTGCGGGTGGCGGACAGCGAGGAACAGCTCGTGTTCTCCACCACGCGAGGCACCGGAAGCACCGGAGCCGCCTGAGCGCGTCCCGAGCGGCCTGGGCGTGAGTGCGCTCGGACCGCGAGCCCCAGCGGCGCATCACGCTCCTGCGCGGCGGTACGGCCCCCGCCGCGCGCCTCACAGCGCCCCTGACAGGACAACGGCGGCTGCCATGGACAACACCCCAGCCGCCGCGAAGTGCCGCCAGGCCCGGCGCGCCAGCATCCCACGGGTGGCCGGAGCCTGGGGTCCCAGCACCAACATCGCGGGGCCTCCCTCCCGACCGACCAGGGCGTAGCTCCCCTCGACAGGGCCCCTCCGGAGTTCGCCCACCACGAGGCAGGATTCGCCCACCGCGCCCACGCGCTCCCAGGACAGGGCCTCCGGATGCGCCGTCTGATACCAGGACGCGGGCACCGCGCCCGGCAGGTCCTTGCACCGGCGGACCTCCACCGGGGCCATCAGCGACGCAGGCGAAAAGGACACCGAAGCACGGACGCGCTGGCCACGCAGCGCCAGCACCGGCGCATACGCGCGTTCACGCGACAACAGCGGCCCGCGCCGGCCGTCCGCCGCCACCTCGCGCACCTCCGCGTCGAAGAAGACACACGGCACGCCACCGGGCGACGTCAACGTCGACTCCGCGTCCAGGACGCCGTGGTAGACGCCCCAGCCTGGGGCCGTGCCGGCACGCAGGGCCGCCACCGCTTCATCCAGCGGCACCGGCGCCGAACCCCGCAGCACGTTGGCCCGGGTCCGGGCCCAGGCGCCCCGCAGCGCCAACCCCGCGGCCAGCACCAACAGGGCAGCGCCCATGGCCTTCACGGCCGTCTCCGAGGCCAACACCGCCCCGGTCCCCTGGACGTGCCGCAGCACGACGAGCGACATCCCCGCCAGAAGTCCGAACCACAACAGGGGCACGCGGTAGGGACGGGACGTCACGTCCTTGCGCCCGTAGGCGAAGGCCGCCACCAACAGCCCCAACAGGCACGCCGCGTAGACCGGCGCCAGTGCCATGCGCCACAGCTCCATCCCGTCCCCCTGAAGACTCGGCATGGACGCCCGCGAGGCGGAACATGCCGAGAGCAAGGTGGGGACGGAGCGGCGTCCGCGCAAGCCTTCGCCTGCCGCGTGGACTACTCGGGGCTGGCGGCGACGCGGCGGACGGGCCGGGGCATCAGGTGTCCCCGGACCTTCAAGTCATCGAACGAGCAGGACAGGTTGCGGCAGCCCAGGGCCACCTTGCCCACGCGGTCCTCCAGGCCCACCAGCAGCTTGCGGGCGAAGCGCTCGTTGTTGAGGAACGCCTCCACCAGCACGCCCGAGCTGTTCCGGCGCATCTGCAGCCGCACCTGGTAGGGGCCGTGGGCCGGCAGCGGCATCTCGTCCTCGACGAGCGCCTCCGTGTCCTGCGCGCTGTTCCCCACCACCTCGCGCCCGTCCGGCATGAAGTAGCGCCACGACAGCCGCATGCCCACTTCCGGAATGGCGAACGCGGAGACCTGCAAGTCCCTGATGCGGAACGCCAGCTCACCGTAGTGCTGCGCATCCGCTTCCAGCGCGTACTCCGGCCCCAACTGCGCCACGTCCATCAGCACTTCGGCCGTGAAATCGTTGGACGAGAAGTAGCGCTGCGCGATGTACGCGCGCGGAATCAGCCGCCGCCCGTTGGTCTCCTTGCCCGCCTGCAAGGCCTGAAGTTCCCCATCCACCAGCCGCCATTGGCCACTGTGGACGTTGACCTCCTCGTTGCCTTCGTCGAAGCCCAGCTCCAGGCGCGAAGTGCCCCCGGCCTTGGCGGGCGCCGCGAAGGAAAGCGATGAGAAGACCTCGCCGTAGGTGTTCGGCGGCAGCACCCGGTTGCCGGGCTTCACCTGGATGCCCTTCGTGCCGATGATGACGCGCTCGTCGTCGCCCAGGTGGAGGCTCACCGGCCCCACGAACCACCGGACCGCGAAGCCCAGCAGTGCCAACCCACCCACCACCGACAGGCCACCGCGCACGCGCCGCCAGCCCGAACGAAGCTGCCGCGACAGCGCGGTCTGCCGCCCCGGCCGTACCGACCGCGCGGCCGCGGGCACCATGCGCCCGTCCAGGTCGTTCTGCGGGATGCCCGGCGCGGAGCTGGTGGAAATCATCGCCTCCAGCGCGGCGCACAGCTCGCTGGCCTTCTCGTAGCGCGCGGCCGGGTCCTGCTCCAACAGGCGGTCCACCACCGGATCCACGCGCGGGTCCAGCCCCGGCACCTTCGAGGAGGGCAGCTTGAAGCGGCCCAGCGGCAGCTCCCCGGTGAGCACCTCGTAGAGGATGACGCCCAGCGAGAAGAGGTCCGCGCGCCCGTCCACGTTCTTCGCGTCGCGGCGCTGCTCGGGAGCCATGTAGTTCAGCGTGCCCATGGCCACCGACGTCGCGGTGAGCTGCAGGCGCGAGTCCGGCGCGCGGATGCCCGCGAGGCCGAAGTCCGCCACCTTCACGTGCCCCCGCCCGTCCAGCAGGATGTTTTCCGGCTTCAGGTCGCGGTGGATGATGCCCTTGTCGTGCGCGCACTCGATGGCGCGCGCCACCGCCAGGAGGAGCTTGATGCCCTTCTCCGGCGTGAGCCCGGCCGACATCGCCTCGCGCAGCGAGCGGCCTTCCACGTACTCCATGACGAAGTAGTAGTGCTCGCCCGCGACGCCCCGGTCGATGATCTGGATGATGTGCGGGTGGTTGAGCGCCGCCAGCGCCGTGGCTTCCTTCTCGAAGCGCGTGACGAACTCCGGGTCCTTCGCCAGCCGCGGCGGCAGCAGCTTCACCGCCACCGTGCGCCCCAGCGACTGCTGCCGCGCGAGCCACACCTCGCCCATGCCGCCGCGTCCGAGCAGCTCCAGCAGCTCCAAGCCCGGCAGGTCCACCTTGCCAGCGCCCACAAAGGTGCTGTTCTCGTGCGCGTTCAGCTCCGAGTGCGCACTGTCCGAGCCCGTCTTCGCGGACGAGCGCACCAGCGTCTGCTCCACCGACGCGTCCGAAGCTCCGTTGCTGGAAGGCATGGCCACGCCGCTGGTCCCCGGCGCCGCCACGCCCGGCAGCCCGTTCACGCCGCCGCGAGGCCCGGAGCGCACGGGCTCCGGAGCACGCGAAAGGGAGACGTCGATGCCCGGCTCCGGCTCCGCTTGAGGAACCACCGTCACCACGCCGGAGGTCCCATTGGCCGGAGGGCGCTGCTCCTGGATGCCGCTGCTCGTGGGCACCATCGTGTTGCGCGCCACCTCGGCGGCCACGTCACCCCGGCGGGCCTCAAACCGGATGCCACAGCGGCACTGGACACGCTGGCCGCTCACGTAGACGCGGATGTCGTGTGGATGGCCGCAGTTGGGGCAGGCCTGCGTCGTCGAGCTCATGCGCGGCGAGAGGTGGAAGCGGCGGTGGTGTATTCCAGCCCGTGGACGCGGTAGGTCGGCACGGCCTTCTCCTTGCCCTTCACCTGGAGGGCCGGCAGCCCCTCCACGTCGAAGCCGGCGCCCGCCCTGCGCACCGTGGACTCGGAGGCCAGCACCTCACCGCTCTTCGCCATGCCACACAGGCGCGAGGCCGTGTTCACCGTGTCGCCAATGGCGGTGAACTCGTGGCGCTCGGCGCTGCCCATGTAGCCGACAACGGCCTGCCCGGTGTTCACCCCGATGCCGACCTCGATGGGCTGCTTGCCCGCGGCCACGCGGCGGCGGTTCAGCTCCTGCACGGCGTCCTGCATCTCCAAGGCAGCCCGAAGCGCGCGGGCGGCATCGTCCGGGTGCGACAGCGGCGGCCCCCAGACGGCCATGACACAGTCCCCAATGAACTTGTCCAGGTTCCCCTCGTGGCGGAACACCACCCCGGCCATGGCGGTGAAGAATGCGTTGAGCATGTCTACCACCTCTTGCGGAGAATCGTTCTCCGAGATGGTGGTGAACCCGCGGATGTCCGCGAAGAGGCAGCTCACCTCCGCCAGCCGGCTCTGCGCCAGGTCTTCCGTCTCACCGGCGATCACCGCGTCGGCGACGGCCTTGGACAGGAAGCGGCTGAGCTCCGCGCGCGTCACGGCCTCGGCGCGAATCTGTTCGGCCAGCGCCGCGTTCTCCAGCGCGATGCTCGCCTGCGAGGCGATGCCGGAGAGGATGGTCAGGTCCTTCTCCGAGAAGGCGTTGATCTGCTGCCGGCTGTCCAGGAAGAGCACCGCCTGAATCTTCCCGTTCACCTTCAGCGGCACCGCCATGGCGGACCGGATGCCCTGCGCGACGATGCTCTCCGCCGCGGAGAAGCGCTCGTCGATGATGGCGTCCGCCGTCAGCACCGCCTTGCCCGTCTCCACCACGCGCTTGAGCACGGTGTCGGACAGCATGACGTTGACGGCCTTGTCGGAGCGGTGGTGCACCGCCGACGGGATGAACTCACCGTCCGCGGCCACCTTCAGGATGACGCCGTGGTCCGCGGCCAGCAGCTGGAAGGCCACCTTGAGGATCTGCTCGAAGAGCCCCGTCTGGCTGCCCTGCAGGCTCACCTGGCGGTGGAACTCATGGGCGATGCGCAGCTTCTCGTAGTCGCGGCGCAGCGCCTCCACGTCCGACACCTGCTCGGCGGGCCGGAAGTTCTGCGGCACCTGGTCCATCTGCGCCAGGAAGGCCGGCATGGAGATGGACTGCGCCACCACCGTCACGCCCGGCGCGGTGGGCGCGTTGGCCTGCGCCACCGGCTCGCCGCTGTGGAAGATGAGCCGCGAGGCGCCCAGGGAGATTTCGTCCCCGTCGCGCAGCTTAAGCTCCTTCACCCGGCGGCCATTCACGAAGGTGCCGTTGGACGAGCCCAGGTCCTTGAGGATGAAGTCCTTGCCCACGCGCTCGATGACCGCGTGTTCCTTGGAGACCTCCCGGTCCACCAGCCGCAACGTGTTGGACGGATGCCGGCCCAGGGACGTCGCCGGCCCCAGGGGAAACTCTCCGAGCGTGCCATCCGCGAAGCGCCCTGTCAGTCGGGGGCCGCGAATCTGCCCGGGTTTGGGAGCGAACGGGACGGGGGACTGGCTCACGCGGAAATCCTCACCGGCCCGGACACTACCAGAGGCCATCGGCACCGGGGAACGCTCGGAAATCACCACTGCACGGCCGAGCAGCGTCCGCCTGGCGGGACGGCTCCTCAGCGACCGGCTGCCGGCTTCCTGTCCGAACCGCCCGCCCGGATGGCCAGGCCCACCGAAGGCATCACGGTAACGCCCCCCAGGTTCCGCTCCATCCCGAAGAGCTGCGGCCTGCTCCGGAAGTAGCCCCCCGTCACCTCAGCGAAGAGGTGGACGTACCGGTAGCCCACGGCGATTCCCAGCGTGGAGCCCACGAAGTGGCTGCCCACCGTCGCGGGAAGCCTCGCGTCGAAGCCCGACACCGGCTTCCCCTGCTGGGAGTAGTCCACCAGCCGCGCGTCCAGCCGGGTGCGGCTGTAGATGTACTTGGGCGCCGCGTAGAGCTTGAAGACGTCCCCCCAGTCCGCGCTGAGGTACAGGGGCACCTCCACGTCGTAGCGGCTGAAGTCGTTCATCTCCACCACCTCCAGCACATCCAGGGCCGGGCTGCTGAAGAAGTGCTTGGACACCCCCACTCCCAGGGCCATGTCGAAGGAGCGCTGGCCCAGCTCCAGATAGCGGCCCACCTCATCTCCGCCGTGGGCCAGTTGGAACTTCAGGTCCCCGCGCAGGGAGATGCCGCTGTAGCGCAGGCCCACGTCCAGCCGGTCCACCACCCCCACCCGGACCATCAGCTCCGGATTGACGCCCGGCGGGGCCACCATCAGCGCCACGCCCGCCGTCAGCAGTTCCTGCTGGTCCTCCTCGCTCAGCGTGTAGGGGCGGTCATTCACCACCGCGTCCCGGGCCGCCTCCCCCTGCTCGATGCCGGCGTCCACCACCCGGACCAGGGCCCCCACCGGGACGAAGGCCCCCACCC
>NZ_VHLC01000107.1:0-30454 GCF_006547355.1 Myxococcus sp. AB036A
CGCTGTCGCCGCTGTCGGTGACGACCACGGTGGAGTTCGGCGCCGCGAGCGACCAGGTGGAGCTCAACGGGCACACCGCGAAGGGCAGCGAGCGCGACCGCGTGCTGCGGCTGCTGGAGTGGGTGCGCACCCAGGCGAAGGCCGACCTGGGCCCCGCGAAGGTGGTGTCGCGCGGGGACTTCCCTATGGCGGCGGGGTTGGCCAGCAGCGCGGCGGGCTTCGCGGCTCTGGCGGTGGCGGGACGCGCGGCGGCGGGGTTGCCGTCGGAGCCCCGCGCGGCCAGCATCCTGGCGCGCATGGGCAGCGGCTCGGCGTGCCGGAGCGTGCAGGGTGGGTTCTGCGAGTGGCAGCGCGGCGAACGTCCGGATGGTGAGGACAGCTTCGCGGTGCAGCGCTTCGACGCGGCCCACTGGCCGGACCTGCGCATGGTGGTGGCGATTCTCGACCGCGGCGAGAAAGAGGTGAAGTCGCGGGACGGGATGAAGCTCACGGTGGACACCAGCCCGTACTACCCGGCCTGGGTGAAGGACGCCGAGGTGGAGGTCGTGCAGGTGCGCGAGCACATCGCGAAGCGCGACCTGCAGGCCCTGGGGGAGCTGTGTGAGCGCAACGCGTGGCGGATGCACGCGACGTCGTTCGCCGCGAATCCGCCGCTGAGCTACATGAGCCCCGGCACGCTGGCGCTCATCCAGCACTTGAAGGAGCAGCGCAAGAAGGGCATCCCGGTGTGGTTCACGCTGGACGCGGGACCAAACCCGGTGCTGCTGACGGACGCCGCGCACGAGGTGGCCGCGGAGGCGCTGGCCCGCGCGTGCGGCGCGGTGGACGTGATTCGCTGCGTGCCCGGTGGTGACGCGGAGCTGAAGACGGAGCACCTCTTCTGATGGAGCGCGCCCTCTCCGCGCCGGGGAAGCTGTTCCTCTCCGGCGAGTACGCCGTGCTGTGGGGCGGTGTGGCGCGCCTGGCCGCGGTGGCACCGCGCACCGCCGCGTATGTCCGCCGCCGCGCGGATGCCCGCGTGCACGTGTGCCTGGAAGAGGGGACGCTGGCGGGGAGCACGACGCCACTGGGTGTGCGCTGGGCGCGGGAAGTGCCGGCGGGGTTCGCCTTCGTGGCGCGGGCGCTCGACGAGGCCCTGCGCGCACATGGGCGCGCGAGCCAGGGGTTCGACCTGGCGGTGGCCCCGTCCGCGGTGGGCCCGAACGGGCAGAAGCTGGGCATGGGCGGCAGTGCGTGCGCGACGGTGCTGGCGGCGGAAGGCGTGCGCTATGTGCTGGAGGAACGCTACGACGCGCTGAAGCTGGCGCTGCTGGCGCACACGCTGGGGCAGGGCGGGAAGGGCAGCGGCGGCGATGTAGCGACGAGCTTCGCCGGTGGCGTGCTGCGCTACCGGCGCTACGACGTGGCGCCCTTGATTGAGGCGAGCAACACCGGCCGGCTGCGCGCGGCGCTGGCGGAGTCTCCGTCAGTGGACGTGTGGCGACTGCCATCGCCCCGGGTGTCCATGGCGTATGCCTTCACGGGTGAGAGCGCCTCGACGCGGGTGTTGATTGGCCAGGTGGAAGCGCGTCTGGAGGAGTCAGGCCGCCGGAGCTTCGTGGAGCGCTCGGACACGCTGGGCCACGCGATTGAGGACGGGCTGAGCGGCGGTGACTTCCGGGCCTTCTCGGAGGCCGTGAAGGCGCAGCACGCCCTGCTGCTGGAGTTGGGGCCGCTGGAGACGGAAGGCATGCGCCGCGTGCTGGCGCTGGCGGCCACGTACGGCGCCGCGGGCAAGCTGTCCGGCGCGGGCGGAGGGGACGGCTGCATCCTGTTCGCGCCGGATGCGCAGGTCCGTGCGGAGATGTGCAAGGGATTGGAAGCCCGGGGCTTCCACACGCTGCTCCTGGATGCCGAGCCCGGTGTCCGTGGCGAGGCCCAGGTGGCTCCCCGACTGCGGACTTGGGTCGACGCTCTAACCTGAGCGCGCCTCTTCAAAGACCCGTCAACTCCGGCTATCTGCCTTGCATCCCAAGGTGGGAACAGTGTTCTTGATTCGGAAAGGGAGCAAGTTCCCTCAACCGAGGCTGCCCTGCTTCGGCTCCTCCATGAGCAGTGTGAAGTTGCGCCTTTGGCACCTCCACGCCTGAGTGGGCAAGACCTCTGCGAGGATGCAGGAGTTGGCCGGACTTGGGTGGCTCAAGGGGAGTGAATGAGTACTTTCGAGGGGGCGCGAGCGCTCGATGAGATTGCAAGGCGGTGGGCGCTGCACGACGGGAGGATTCTGTCGATAGCGGCGCGTGCCGCAGAGCACTGCGGAGTGCTACTGGAGCTCGTGTGCTCCCCGAGGCCGGAAAGCCCCGTGGCGGAGTTGCGCATCCGCTTTACGGGTGTGACCCGGATCGAATTCCGATGGTCTGAGGAACAGGCATTCTATTTCGTTCCTGGGTACAAGGCGCTCGTTCAGCCGTCGGGCATGGCCTATCTCTCCCTCGCCCCTTACGACGATACAGTCGCAGCAATCGATCCGAGAGATGCCAACGTCATTGAGGCGCGCGGGATCCTCGCTGAGTTTGTGATGAAGCCCTCTTTGGCCGGGTGAGTGGCGGCTGTCTGCGTCCAGTGAGCGATGGGTGGGCGAGTAATTTACCCGCGGCGGTGACGTGTGGAAGCGCCGCCCATAGGCGTCAGGCCATGTGCCCGAAGGTGACGACGATGCCCTGACGACCGGAGCCGGCGAGTGCGCGTCCGACTCACGGAAGATGGGCATCGAGCAAGGGCCCGGCGATGTCGCCCCGCTGAGCGGTCAGGGGCAGGGCGGGTTGTCGGTGTAGGGTTCGCCTCGCGCGACGTAGAGCAGGATGCCGGAGTCCTGCGAGGAGTAGCCGTCCGTGTTCTCTCCGAAGGCGTGGAACGTGAAGTAGTGCTGGCCGTGCTCGAAGCGCTCGGCCTTGCCGTCGCGGATGGCTTTGTCGACGTCGAGGAGCAGCTCTGCCTGCGCCGTGTTCCCACCCAGGCAGGACCAGCCGGGGCCGGGTACGCACTCTACCGGTGCATCCATCGCGAGCCCGCCCGGCTTGGGATTACGGCTGGGCGCGCCGTTGGCACTTGGCGTCGTCTGCACAATCTTCAGCGTGCCCGCCCATCGCATGCGCACGAGGTCGCCGCGATTCACCGGGACGTTGTACTCGAACTGCATTCCCTCCGCGTCGTTGTAGAGCTCGACAACACGGCACTTCCGTCCCCTGGAAGAGTCGATCGCACAGCAGGCCCCATCCTCTGAGGGACCGGTCTCCGCGCGCGAGAGGAGGAACTGCATGTTCGTCCCAGTGGGAACGTGATCCGGTCCGCGGCACTCCCACGGACAGTCCGCACAGCCGTAGGCGCAGCCATCCGAGAGATGGATCATCCCCGGGCGATGCTGGGCCGTGTCGATCAGGAACTCACCGAGGTGGTACGGCCCATTCACACACGTGTAATTCGGCCCACCGGCGCAGTTGGTGCGAGGGCCGCTCGCGAGCCCTCCAGGAATCAGCGCGTCCTCGTTCACGTTGTGGACCTGCACGACGTTGTGCAGACCGGTCCAGCGGAAGAGGATGAGGTCTCCCTGCTTTGCCGCGAAGGTCGGCTCCACCCAGTCGTAATGCGCCACGGTCGTGAAGTTGTTGACCTCGAACAGCGTGCAGTTCTCGCGGCTCGCATAGGCCGCGTAGCGCCCGTTGTAGTGGAGGGGATTGGCGAGCGCGCTGCACGGCTTCGGCGCGTACTGCGGGCTGGGGTTCTCACGCGTGGTCAGCGCGACGGAGACGACTCCACCGACGGGGTTTCCCTCGTCCACGAAGAAGTAGATGCCCGGGCGATAGCCGCATGGCGAGGTGCCAGTATTCCAGTCGAATGACCCCTGGACGGTCTTCGGTCCGCTCGCAATCTGCTGCGGCCACTGGGCGTCCCCGTAGGGGGCGACGGGCGGATCCTGCCCCTCGAAGTTCTTCACCTGCAGCACGTTGTGCGGCTCGCCGTCGTTCCAGACGAAGCGCACGGTGTCGCCTTCGGTGGCGAAGTGCACATTGCTCCGGCTGGGCCAGGCAATCTCGACGATCCGTCCCGGCGGGTTGTCTGTGCCGGGACACGCCGTCTCCCGATCCGGGATGCCATGATTCCCCCCAGAGCCGGCATCCGCGGCGCCTGGGGGCCCGCTTTGCCCCGCGTCGGGCGAGTCGGGGGTGGTCGTGGAACTGCAAGCCATGCTGACGACGAAGAAGAGCACGAGCGCGAGGCGGTCCATGAGGAAGGACAGACTAGGTCAGCGGCAGTGACGGAGAGAAGGCTGCGCTCGGCAGCCGTCAGAACATGTGCCCGACCGTTGGACCTGGGCTGCCTGGTAGCGCAGTTCCGTGTTCATGAACGCCGTGATGTTCCCGGCGAAGCCGTTGCGCTCGATGCCGCCCGCGCACGCTGTTCATTCCGCCAATGCCTTCAGAAGGGATGGCCTCGCAGGCGCAGCCAGAATCCCGGCATCCCCTGGTTGGAGCTGAAGCTCACCAGGGGGATGGCGATCGCATCGAAGCCAGACTTCCTCACGGGATTGAGCCCGGGGAAGCGCCCAGGCTGACAGGAGGACGGCCGCAGCGGGAATGCGCATGAAGAGGCCGCGAAGCACGCCCGGGTGGCGGCGCTCCTTCCCGCGCCCAAAAGCCTCGGCGGTTGCCCGCCCGCTCTCCTGGAAGGCGACTCACTCCCTGGGGCGGCTGTCCTCTCAAGTGTTCATCTTGGCTGCCGGAGGAGGGGAGGCGACACCCGTGAGCGCTGTGCTTCCACCAGCGATGCATCTATGGGCTCACGGCCTCGTGAGCCGGGTCCGGGAGAAGGTGCCACCCGCGCCAGGACGCAGGGCGAGGAAGCTGCTCCTCGTCCACCTGGATGGCGTTCCGAAGAGCCTGCTGGATGAAGCGCTCGTCGCGGGGCGCATGCCCTTCCTATCGCGGCTCGTCCGCTCGGGGGCCTTCCACCTGGACGAGGCCTTCTGGGGAGCGCCCACGTCAACGCCATACTTCCAGGCAGGCCTGCTCTACGGCATGCGCCATTCCAACCTGCCGGCCTACTCGTGGTTCGACCGTGAGCTGGGCCGCAAGGTCCAGATGAACACTCCGGCGGATGCGCTGGCCATCGATCAGCGCCTGCGCGGTGCGGGCCGCACCAGTCTGCTCGATGGTGGAGGCCACGGGTATTTCTCCCTGTTCCGAGCGGGAGCAGCGAACGCGCTGTGCATGAGCACGCTGGCCAGCTTCGAGCAGATGTCGCGCGCGTTCTCCTACGAGATGCTGGGGTTGCTCAGCGCGCGTACGCGAGGCATCTGGGACTACCTCCGCTCGCTGGGCATGGACACCTGGGCCGCGGCGCGCGAAGTCGTCCACTGGGCTCGCGGGCTCCACGATTGGCGCCACGAGCCGGCCTTCCTCTTCAGCCACGTCTTCCTCCAGCGGCTGGGTTGGAGCTTCGCCTTCACCAAGTCCCTGGTGGACATGGCGCGAGGCGTGCCCGTCATCTACCTGGTCTACGGTAACTACGATGAGGTGGCCCACCGTCGGGGGCCGCGCTCCGAACAAGCCCGCGCCGAGCTGCACCGCGTGGATGCGTACCTCGCGGAGTTGTACGCCGTGGCGGGCGCGGTGGAGCAGCCCTACGACGTCGTCTTCCTCTCCGACCACGGGCACGTGGACTGTCTGCCTTGGGAGCAGCGGAGGGGCCAACCTCTGGCCCAGTGGCTGATGGCGCCCCACGGCGACGGACCCCTCTCCGACGATGTGGTCCGCGGGCTCTGCGACGGAAGGACTCGACCGGAGCCGGACACTCGGCCGCGAGCGCCATTCACGCCGGTGGCTGTCGACTGCGGCAACTTCGCCCATGTGTATTTGTCCGGCGAGCCCAATCCGCTGGAAGCCATCTCCCTGCTCGCACGCCACCCGGATGTCCTGGCCCGGGTGACGCGGAGCCCGGACATCGGTCTCGTCGCGCTGCGAAGGGGCAACAGCGCGGTCGCGCTCGTGCGCGACGGCGTCTACACCGTGGACACGTTGGACCGGGCCCCACTGTCCACCGAATTCAGCAAGCGCGCGGTGGCGGACTTCCTCCGCGTACTCCCAACCATGTCCACCGCGGGCGACCTGGTCCTCTTCGGCGAAGCCGTGCAGCGCGGTGGCACCGTGGGCTTCGCCTGGGAGTTCGGCTCGCACGGAGGACTGACTCGCACGGAGGCCAACAGCCTGGTGTGCTGGCCCGCGAAGGCGCCCGTGGACCTGTCTGGCCTTTCGCACTGCGTACAGCTTCATGAGCGGCTCGCGGCGGCCTATCTCGACAACACCCCACGACTCCGGTTGGTGCCGTGAAGGGGAGGGCGAGGCACGCCGGAGGCCGTGCGTTGTTCAAGGCGCTGCTCGCCGTCTTCGGGCTCATGCTGTCCGTCGTCCTGCTGTCCACTGCCTTCTTCAAGTGGAACCTGAGCGGCACGGGGCCGCTGCTCCAGCCGCGCTTTCCGCTGGGGGACTTCGTGAGGGACTTGCCCGGCCACCTCGTGTGGCTGGTGCCCTTCATGCTGCTCCAGGCCTCCATCATCCCGCTGCGCGCGGTGCAGTGGCAGCGCACCCTCCGTCGGCATGTGCCCCTCAAGGAGCGCTACCACCTGGTGGCCATTGGCGCCTTCGTCCACAACGCGCTGCCGGGAAAGCTGGGCGACGTCATGCGCTCGTTCCTCCTGTCGAGGACGCAGCGCATCCCCTTTCTCCGGTGCCTGGGCACTGTGGGCGTCTGCAAGCTGATGGAGTTCGCGGCGCTGATGCTGCTCGTCATGCTGTCGTTGCTGGGCCCCTTCGGCCGGACGCTGTCCCGCTTCGAGGGGGAGCTGAAAGCGGCCGTGTTACTCTGTGTGGGGCTTGTTGCGCTCGTGGTGCTTCTGGCGCACTGGTCCGGTCCGCTCGCCTTCGCGCTGCACCGCCGCCACAAGCTCCCGAGGGTGGAGGGATTCCTCCACCACGTCAGCGAGGGCCTGGGCACCGCGCGCTCCTTCACCGGCATGGCGAAGGTGTTCGTCTTCTCGGTGGCGCCAGTGCTGGCCTCCGCGCTGGCCTACGGCCTGGCACTCCACGGCATCGGCATCTCTGGCGGACTCTTCGCCGGGGCGGTGGTGCTGGGGGCCATCTCCCTGGGGCAGTCGCTCCCGGGTGTCCCCGCGGGCATGGGCATCTACTACTTCGTGACGAGCTGGGCGGCCCGCAGCCTGGGGGCCTCGCCGGAGGACGCGGCGGCCTTCGCCACGCTCACGCACCTGGGCACCGTCATCAGCCAGGTCGCGGTGGGAGCCGTCTCCGTCCACCTGCGGAAGATTCGCATCCGCGACTTGCGCAAGGGCGGGAGCCTCGCGCGGGAGGCCGCGAACCACGTGGCGCACGATGCCGTGGAGCCCGCGCGTTCCTGACCCCTGAAAAGCGAAAAGGGGCCCCGGTTTGAAACCGGGGCCCCTTCTCAACTTTGTGCCCAGGAGAGGACTCGAACCTCCATGCCCTTGCAGGCGCTAGACCCTGAATCTAGTGTGTCTACCAATTCCACCACCTGGGCAGGTGGGGCATCGCGGTGCGGCGCTGCGATGGGCCGGACGTATAGAGCTACTGCCCGGCCCCGTCAAGCACTACGTAACAACCTCACTTCTTCAGCGGCCATTTTCCTTCGGCCTCGAGCGAACGGCGCAGGACGGGGTTCTCGTCCATGAAGGCGGTGAGGGACTCCTCGGTGATTTCGACCAGGATGTCCTCGGCGCCCAGCTCCGTCTGGCAGCTCAACCGGGAATAGGGGCGGACGTCGAAGCCCATGTCCAGGCGGTCCGCCTCCGCGTCCGTCTGCTCGCTCAGCGAGTCGAGGCCCTTGCGGACCCAGATATGGCAGGTGGAGCAGCCGCAGACCCCGCCACAGCTATGCCCCACCTGGGCGCCGCAGGCCTCGGCGGCGTCCAGCAGGGTGGTGCCGGTGGGCACGTCGGTGCTGACCTCGGCCAGGGGGCTCTTGAAAGTCACCTTGGGCACGTCAGTAGTCCTCCACGGAGTGGCCAGCCACCACCTGGGTGATGGCCTGATTCATCACCCGCTCGATGAAGGGGCGGGACGCCTCGTCCAGCGCGTGCACGGCCTCCTTCAGCTTCAGGTGGTCCTCGCCCTTCATCAGCTCGCGAACCCGGGCGATGGCGGAGTCGATGGTGGCGCGCTCCCCCTCCTGGAGCAGCGAGCCGTGCTCGCCCAGCTGCCGGTCCGCCTCGGCCAGGACGCGCTCGGCGTCCACCCGCTGCTCGCGGACCTGCCGGGCCTGGATGTCGTCCTCGGCGTAGTCGATGGAGTCGAGCAGCATCTGCTCAATCTCCTCGTCCGTGAGGCCGTGGCTGGGCTTCACGGTAATCGACTGGCTGACGCCGGTGCTCTGCTCCTGCGCGCTGACGGAGAGGATGCCGTCGGCGTCCACCTGGAAGCGGACCTCCACCCGGGCCATGCCCGCGGCCATGGGCGGAATGCCGGACAGGGTGAAGCGCGCCAGGCTGCGGTTGTCCTCCACCAGCTCGCGCTCGCCCTGGAGCACGTGGATGTCCAGGCCCGTCTGCCCATCCTTGAAGGTGGTGAAGACCTGGCCCGCGGTGGTGGGGATGGTGGAGTTGCGCTGAATCAGCTTCTCCACGATGCCGCCCATCGTCTCCAAACCCAGGGAGAGAGGAATCACGTCCAGCAGCAGCACGTCATCCTGCCGGTCCGCCGTGGTGAGCAGGTTGGCCAGCACCGCGGCGCCCAGCGCCACCACCTGGTCCGGGTCGATGTCGCCCAGCGGCTCACGGCCGAACAGCTCCGCCACATAGCGGCGCACCGCCGGCACGCGCGTGGCGCCGCCGACCAGGATGACGCCGTCCAGCTCCCCGGCCGTCACGCCCGCGTCCTTCATCGCCCGCCGGCACACCGTGCCCGTCTTCTGCACGAAGGGCTGAACCCAGGCGTCGAAGTCCTCGCGCTTCACCGAGTGCGTCTGCCCGCCCGCGGAGAACTCCACCGAAGCCGCGTCGGTGAGCGCTTCCTTGGCCTTGCGCGAAGCCGCCAGCACCTCCGCCACCAGGGCGGGAGCCGGCGCCTCGGATGCGCCCAGCGTCTCCATCAAGCGCTGAGCAATCGCCCGGTCGAAGTCATCGCCACCCAGCGCGGAGTCGCCGCCGGTGGACTTCACCTCGAACACACCGTCCACCAGCTTGAGGATGGAGATGTCGAAGGTGCCGCCGCCCAAATCGTAGACGACGAAGGTGCCCTGGCTGCCCTTGTCCAGTCCGTAGGCCAGCGCGGCGGCGGTGGGCTCGTTGAGCAGTCGCAGCACCTCCAGCCCGGCCAGGCGGCCCGCGTCCTTGGTGGCCTGCCGCTGGGCGTCGTCGAAGTAGGCGGGCACGGTGATGACGGCCTGCTCCACCTTGGTAGAGAAGTGCGCTTCCGCGCGGCGCTTGAGGGCGCGCAGCACCTCACCGGAGACTTCGATGGGCGTGACTGGCGTGCCGCCCGCAACGTCGAAGCGCACCACCTTGGCGCCGGGCGCGAACTTGTAGTGCCCCAGCTTTCGCGTCTCCGCGTCGTCCGGGCTGCGCCCCATGAAGCGCTTCACGGAGGCGATGGTGTCAGTGGGGTGCTCGGACGCCAGCTTCCGAGCCCGGGCGCCCACCACCACGCCGCCGTCCTTCGCGTAGTGCACCACGGAGGGGAGGAACAGCGCGTCGCCCTCGTCCACTGGGACGCAGACGGGCTGGTCCTTCACCACCGCCGCCACCAGCGAGTTCGTCGTGCCCAGGTCGATGCCCACCGCCTGCCCCTTGGGCTTCAGCGGGTCGTGAATCTGAAGGTAGCCGTTCTTGCTCACGCCTGAATCTCCTCCTCGAACGCGTCCACCTGCTCGAGGAAGCGCGTGAAGTAGCGCACCCGCCCCAGCGCGTGCGATGCCTTTCTCACTTGTTCCTGCCCGCCGTCCCCCGGCTCGCCCGCCTCCAGGGTGCGAAGCGACTCCACCGCTTCGGTGAGGGCCGCCTTCTTCCGGGCCTCCACGTCGTCCGCCATGGCCCGGGCGCGGCCCAGGTCCTTCTTCGCCATGGCGGTGTCCAGCGACTCGCGCAGGTCCATGACCTCCTCCAGGAAGGCCAGGGGCATGTCCTTCTGGGCGCCCGCGTCCTCGCGGTCCAGGTCGATGCCGTGCAGCTTGAGCAGGTAGAAGGCGCGGCGCACCGGGTCCTTCAACGTCTTGAAGGCCTCGTTGAGGGCGGTGGTGCCCTCCAGGGCCTGCAGGCGCTCGCGCGCGCTGGCCTGCGCCACGCGGTCCGGGTGGAGCTGCAACGACAGCTCGCGGTACTGCTTCTCCAGCGCCGGCACGTCCACGTCATAGGCGCGCTTCAGGCCGAAGACGTCGAAGTGAGTCCTCAAAGGGGGGCTCTCCAATGCGGGGAGGGGACAAACGAAAAGGGCCCGGCGGCTGGCCGGGCCCGCGTGGTGGCGGCTCCGCCCAGAAGGAGGCGGAGCGCTTGCTGTCGCGTCAGACGGAGAAGCTTTCTCCGCAGCCGCAGGCCGCCTTGATGTTGGGGTTGTTCAGCTTGAAGCCGGAGGCCATGAGCGTCTGCTCGAACACCAGCTCGGTACCGATGAGGTACAGGTAGCTCTTCGGGTCCACGAAGACGCGCACGCCGTCCTTCTCGAAAATCTTGTCGCGCTCGCGGGACTTCTCCGACCACTCCATGGAGTACTGGAGGCCCGAGCACCCGCCACCCTTCACGGCCAGCCGCAAGCCCGCTTCAGGCGTCTGCCGCTGCTCCAGCAGCTCCTTCAGTCGGGCCACCGCGCTGTCGGCAATGGTGATGCCCTTGGGGGGCTTGGCCACGGGCGCGGTGGCAGGCGCCTGGCGCTGCGTCGTCTCCTGGGTCGCCTGTTCGCTCATGGTTCGCCTCTCCCTTTCCTGAACGTCAGGACGCCTTGGCCTGACGCGCGGCGCGCTTCTTCTTGAAGTCCTCGATGGCCGCCTTGATGGCGTCCTCGGCCAGCACGGAGCAGTGAATCTTCACCGGCGGCAGCGACAGCTCGCGGGCCACGTCCTTGTTGGAGATGGTCATCGCCTGGTCCACCGTCTTGCCCTTCACCCACTCGGTGACGAGCGACGACGAGGCAATGGCCGACCCGCAGCCGAACGTCTTGAAGCGGGCGTCCTCGATGAGCCCGTCCTCGGAGATCTTGAGCTGCAGGCGCATCACGTCGCCGCAAGCGGGCGCGCCCACCAGGCCGGTGCCCACGTTCGGGTCTTCCTTGTCGAGCGTCCCGACGTTCCGGGGGTTCTCGTAGTGCTCGATGACCTTGTCGCTGTAAGCCATGCCTGCTCCTTCAACGGATGCTTCTCACCAAAGGTTCCGGCGGGCAACGCCCTCCGGGCGAGGAGGCTCGCGCCCCCCTGTCTACCTGAGAAGGCGCTAGTGCGCCGTCCACTCGATGCTCTTGAGGTCGATGCCTTCCTTGGCCATCTCGTAGAGCGGGCTCATGTCGCGCAGCTTGCGGACCTTGTCCACTACGAGGTTCACCACGTAGTCGACTTCCTCTTCCGTCGTGAAGCGGCCCAGGCCGAAGCGGATGGAGCTGTGCGCCAGCTCCTCGTCCACGCCCAGCGCGCGCAGCACGTAGGAGGGCTCCAGGGAGGCGGACGTACACGCCGAGCCGGAGGACACCGCCACGTCCTTGATGCCCATCATCAGGGACTCACCCTCCGCGTGGGCGAAGGAGATGTTGAGGTTGCCCGGCAGCCGGTGCTCCAGCGAGCCGTTGATGGTGGTCATGTCCAGCGCGTCCGTGAGGCCCTTGCGCAGCTTCTCACGCAGGCGAAGGAGGCGCGCCGACTCCTCGGGCAGCTCCTTGCGAGCCAGCTCGGCCGCCATGCCAAAGCCGACGATGGCCGACACGTTCAGCGTGCCGGAGCGCATGCCGCGCTCGTGACCGCCGCCATCGATGATGGGCGCGATGCGCACGCGCGGCCGGCGGCGCACGTACAGCGCGCCAATGCCCTTGGGGCCGTACATCTTGTGCGAGGTGATGGAGGCCAGGTCCACCTTCATGGCCTCCACGTCGAAGGGCACCTTGCCGATGCCCTGCACCGCGTCGCAGTGGAAGAGCACGCCCTTGGAGCGGCACAGCGCGCCAATCTCCGCGACGGGCTGCACCACGCCAATCTCGTTGTTGGCGAACATGATGGAAACCAGCACCGTCTTCGGCGTCATCGCCGCGGCCAGCTTCTCCAGGCTCACCCGTCCGTCGGGCTCCACGTCCAGGTAGGTGACGCGCGCGCCGCCGGTGGGCAGCTCAGCCCACTTTCGGTACGTCTCGTCGGAGTCCACGTCGTACTTCTTCAGCAGCTCCGACTGGTTTTCCTCGGTGACGTCCTGGCCCGCCAGCTGCGCCAGCCGCAGCAGCTTCAGCTCGTCCAGCCGCTCCTGCCGCACGCGCTCCAGGCGCTTGCAGGTGTCCAGGATGGCCTTGTGCTCCGTCTTGAGGGTGATGATGTGGTCACCCTTGGACTTGTAGAACTCGATGACGCCCTTGATGGCCAGGTTGTCGGACTCGGTGGCGCCCGAGGTGAAGACGATCTCCTGCTCGGCCGCGCCGATGAGCTCGGCCACCTGTTGCCGGGCCTTGTTCACCGCCGCCTCGGCCTTCCAGCCGAACACGTGATTGCGGCTCGCCGCGTTACCGAAGTCTTCTCGCAGGTAGGGCAGCATCGCCTCCAGCACCCGCGGGTCCAGCGGGGTGGTGGCGTGGTTGTCCATGTAGATCGGCAGCTTCACCATTGCTTCCAACACCTTCCTGGAGGGGACGTCGACCGGCGCCTCGGAGCGCCTTTGCCGCAGGGGGGCCTACACCGTCACACCTGAATGTGGACCGGACTGGTCAAATATAAAAAGGGGCGCCTTCGGGTCAAGCGAACATCAGGCGCGCTGCGGGTGTGGGTGCGTGCTCCCAATAGGACGTCTTAAGTCAACGCCGCGCCGTCGTGGATCAGTCCGGGCGCGCCGTCCTGGGACGAGGCGCCCCAGAATGGCGCACCCCCTCCGGCCAACCGCTTGATTTCCCGGCGAGCCCCTCCCTGGCCGGCCGCCTGCACGGGTGGCGGCCACCACAGGGAGGCACGCACATGAGCGCGAAGCAGACGGCCCGCACGAAGGAGTCACAGGAGACGGGGGAGGGCGGCGGGAGGACGCACCTGGTCCGGATGGACGGCGGGGGCGGAGGCAAGCTGGAACAACCGCGCTATGTGGACGGGTGGCGTGCCGGCAAGCCCGCGGAGGACCCGGAGAAGATGAAGCGCTGGGGGCTCGTCACCGCGCGGCCCAGTGAGTTCCTGGTCCACATGCGACGCGGCCGGGTGCGGGAGGTCAGCGGCCAGGGCGCCAGTTGTTTCAAGCTGCCGGGGGACTCGGTGGCCATTGTCCCCACCAGCATCCAGCGACTCCAGTTCACCGCGGACCAGGTGACGCACGAGAAGGTGGGCGTGCAGGTGACGGGGCTGGCGGTGTACCGGATTTCGGACCCGCTGGTGGCCTTCCGCATGCTCAACTTCTCCTTCCCGGAGCGCGCGCAGGAGAAGCTGGCGGAGCTGCTGCGGGAGATGTTCGTCGGCGCCGCGCGGCGGCTGGTGGCGAACATGTCCGTGGAGGAGTGCCTCTCCAAGCGCAAGGAGGGCATCGCCGCGGAGCTGGTGCGCGAGATCGCGCCCGTGCTCTCCGGCCGAGGCCGCCTGGAGGACCAGACGGACGCGGGCTGGGGCGTCATCCTGGACACGATTGAAATCCAGGACGTGCGCGTCCTGTCCTCCACCGTCTTCGCCAACATGCAGGCGCGCTTCCGCCATGAACAGGAGCGGCAGGCGCGTGAGGCGGAGCTGGCCAAGGAGCGCTTCGTCCACCGCGAGGAGACGGAAGCCGAGCGGCAGTTGAGCCTCCAGCGGCTGGCGGCCGAGGAGGAGGTGCGCCAGAAGAAGCAGACCGCGGAGGAGCAGGCCCGGCTGGAGGCGCTGGCGGTGGAGGCGCGCGTGGCCGAGGCGAAGCTCGCCCAGGAGCGCACGCTGAAGCAGGAGCAGGCCACCGTGGAGCGCGAGGTGGCGCTGACGAAGATGGCCGCCGAGCAGGAGGTCCGCCAGAAGAAGCAGGTGGCCGACGAACAGGCGAAGCTGGATGCGCTGGCCGCGGAGTCCCGCCTGGCCGACGCGAAAATCGTCTCCGAGCGGGCGCTGGCCGTGAGCCGCGCGCAGGTGGAGATGGAGAAGCTCCAGCGCGAACAGGACGCGGAAGTCGCTCGCCAGCGCGTGGCCCTGGAGAAGCTCAAGCGCGAGCAGGACACGGAGGCCGGCCGCGCGAAACTGGAGCTGGAGAAGCTGAAGCTGGCGCAGGAGTCCGAGGCCGCGCAGGCGAAAATCGAGCTGGTGCGGCTCCAGCGCGCGCAGGAGGCGGAGAACGCCAAGGCGCAGATGGAGCTGGCGCGGCAGCAGCGTGAGCAGGAGCTGGAGCTGTCACGCCAGCGGCACGAGCAGGAGGTGGAGCTGGCGAAGCTGCGCCGCGAGCAGGAGGAGGCCGGCGCCAAGGCGCAGTTGGAGCTGGAGCGCCTGCGCCGCGAGCACGAACAGGCCACCGCGTGGCACGAGGTGCAGATGGCCGCGCACCAGCAGGAGGCCGAGCGGCTCCACGCGGAGCTCCAGGTGGTGCAGGCCCGGCGGTCCATCGTGGAGACGGAGATGGTCATCGCCGAGCTGAGTGTGCGCAAGGACCGGGCGCAGCAGGACCTGGAGCTGGGCAAGGCGCGCGCGCTGCGCGACATCGAGAACAGCGTCAGCCCGGAGGTCATCCAGATGGCCCTGGCGCAGCAGCTCCCGCAGGTGGCCGCGGCCTTCCAGCAGAAGATGGGCGAGGTGCACGTCACCGCGGTGGATGGGGCCAATCCGTTTGGTTACATCGCCGCCGCGGTGGAGGGCGTCATGGGGCTGGCACGTTCCGCCGGACTGAAGACGCCTGCTTCCCCGCTTGCCCCTCCGGCGCAGTAGCCCGGGGCCCCTGGCCTGCGTATACAAGGGGGGGCCTGGGACCACGGAGTCACGCGCGCATGGATGCGAAGAAACTCGGAGTGATGGCGGTGCTGGCCGGAGTGGCGGTGGCCGTGGTGCCATGGCTGCTGCCCACGGGCCCCAACGCCAACCTGGATGCGGCCCGGTTCCTCGAATCCGGCAGCCTCGCGGTGGGCGCGGCGGTGGTGTTCGCGGGTGGGTTGCTCACCGCGCTGACGCCGTGTGTCTATCCGCTCATCCCCATCACCGTGTCCGTCTTCGGCGCGCGCAAGACGGAGGGCCGGGGCCGCGCGCTGCTCCTGACGTCCTCCTACATCGTGGGCATGGGCGTGGTGTTCAGCGCGCTGGGCGTGCTGGCGGCGAAGACGGGCCAGGCGTTCGGGTCGATGCTGGGGCACCCGGCAGTGGTGACGGGCCTGGCGGTGTTCCTGCTGCTGCTGGCCACGTCCATGTTCGGCGCGTTCGAGCTGGCGCTGCCGTCGTCTTTCCAGACGAAGCTCAACGCCGTGGGGGGCGCGGGTGTGGCGGGCGCGTTCCTGATGGGCAGCGTGTCCGGCTTCCTCGCGGCGCCGTGCACCGGCCCGGTGCTGACGGGCCTCCTGGCCTTCGTGGCGAAGTCGGCCAACACCACGCTGGGCGCGTCGCTGCTGTTCGTCTACGCGCTGGGCATCGGCGTGCCGTTCTTCCTCATTGGCGTCTTCACCGTCCGGCTGCCGCGCGGCGGCGTGTGGATGGAGTGGGTGAAGAGCGTGCTGGGCATCATGCTGGTGGCCCTGGCCTTCAGCTACCTCAAGGACGCCTTCCCCTGGGCGCGGGACGTGGTGAAGGGGCTGGGCCAACACGTGGGCCGGGTGCCGGGAGCCGTCATCGCCGCGCTGCTGGTGGCGGTGGGCGTGGCCCTGGGCGCGGTGCACCGCTCGTTCAAGGAAGGCGCGCGGGAGTTCTCGTTCAAGGCGCTGGGCGTGGCGCTCGTCGTCGCGGCGCTGGTGCTGCGGGGCGGTGCGCTGGACGCGGGCCCGGTGGGCACGTTGTGGGTGAGCCTGGGGCTCGCCGAGCCGCCGCGCGCACCGTCCTGGCAGTGGCACCACGTCATGCCGGCGAAGCAGGCCACCTTCTCCCCGGAGGCCTTCGACCAGGTGCTCGCACAGGCGAAGGCGGAGGGCCGGCCGGTGCTCATCGACTTCTTCGCGGACTGGTGTGCGGCCTGCAAGGAACTGGACCGCGACACCTACCCCGCGCAGCAGGTCATCTCCGAGTCCGACGAGGGGCGCTTCCTCAACATCAAGATTGACGCGACGAACAGCGAGGACTCGCTGGACGCGCTGCTGGAGCGCTTCGATGTGGAGGGCCTGCCCACCGTGGCGTTCATCTCGCCGGAGGGCAAGGTGCTCACCCAGCCACGTGTCACCGGCTTCCTGGCACCCAGCCCCTTCGCCACGGAGATGAAGAAGGCGCGCTGCACGGACGCCAACGCCTGCTGATTCGGTGGGCGACGCCTGGCTACGGTGCGGTCTCCGGAAGGAAGCGGGCTCGCAACTCGGGCGTGGGGATGCGGCACTGCGCTTCCCGGCCGAACCAGCGGTAGCGGTTGCGCGCGATGATTCGGTAGACGAGGTCGCGCAGCGGCCGGGGCACCACGATGAAAGCGTAGAGAAACCGCCACGGCCCCTTCAGCATCCGCGCGACGCGGAGCGCGGCCGTGGACCGCTCGTACAGCTTGTCGTCCTGCAGGAGGACGAAGCTGTCCGGTTCCTCCTTGGGCACGACGCCATGCGGTGCCAGCAGCGCGGCGGCCCGCTGGGACTGCAGCGCCGTGAAGCGGATGCGCGCGTCCGGGTCCCGGTCGATGATGAAGAGGACCGTGCCGTTGCACAGGTTGCACACGCCGTCGAAGAGGACCACGGTGTCCGGGGGCTGGGCGCGGGACATGATGCGGCAAGTCTAACAGCCCGCTTCGTGGGGTGACGCCGAAGCGGTGGGGGAATTCCAGACGGGTGTCCTCGCAGCCGCGCCCGTGCATGCGGGGTGTCAGAGCCGGGGTGTTTCCTTCCCTGGCGCCGCCCTTGCAGAATGTTCGGACATGCCCTCGCCGCCCATTGCTCCCCGACTCCTGGAGTTATCCGCCCACGCCCTGCTGTGGAGGCGAAGCAAGCAGTGGATGCTCCAGGCGAACCGGCTGGTGCGGTGGTCCGCGACCCCCGAGCGCTGGCCACGCCCGCTCCTGGCGCCCACTCACGAGAGGGGCGTGCTCCTCGGCTCGCACACCGTGAATCTGGAGCGCTCGGACTCGGACGCGGACCCCGTGCTCGAAGCGGGCAAGCAGCACAACGTGCGTCTGGCGGCGCCGGCCTTCGATGGCCTCCTCCTCGCACCGGACAGGCCCCTCTCTTTCTGGCGCACGCTGGGCCGGCTGACGGAGCGCAAGGGCTACCGGCATGGGCTGGCGCTGAGCGGTGGCTGTCTCACCCCGTCCATTGGGGGCGGCATCTGCCTTCTGGCCAATGCGCTCTTCGAGTTCGGCGCACGCCAGGGCTGGCACATCCTGGAGCGCTGGGGGCACACGATGGAGGCGGTACCCCCGCCGCCAGGCGCGCTGTGGGGAATGGATGCCACGGTGGCCTGGCCCTATGTGGACCTGGTGATGGCGCCTCGTGAGGGCCCGGTGCGGCTCGGAGCCCGCGTCTCGGACGGGAAGCTGCGGCTCTCCCTCCATGGGGCGGAGGCCCCCCGGACACGCTCACGGCTGTGGTCCGAGGACGAGTCCCTTCTCGAACTCGCCGAGGGAACCCTGCGCATCAACCGCGTCGTGCGCCGAGTCGAAGACACCAGTTCTGGCGCCGTGCTCGAGGAGCGCACCATCGCCGAGAACCGGCGCCGCCTGCTGAACCCCGAGGCGCGGAAGCGGACGTGCCTGACGTGCGGGGAGACCGCATGCCACGCCCGCGTCGAAGTCCCACGGTCGGAGGCCCGGGCGCCATGAACCTGGTTCTCGCACCGGAGCCCGCTCCCTGGCTCTCCCATCTCGCGTCGCTGCTCACGCGCGAGGCGGAGGTGCTGGCCCCCTGGGCGCTGCCGAGACTGCCCGATTGGGGACCACTCCCCGCCCGCCTGCGTCAGGCCTGGACCCGCCGGACGTTGCCGGTGCCCGAGGGCTTCCGCGTCTGGGGCCTTCCAGGCTGGGGGGCCGTGGAGGCCGGGATGCGAGTCGCGGCGCGCTCGACAGCGGCGACATTCCAGGCCCGCTTCACCCTGCGCAAGCGGTGGGCGCAGGCGGCCTCGGCGTTGCTTCCGGCGTCGGTGGAGACGGTGCTCGCGCCAGCGCTCGGTGCCCGGGAGGTCTTCGCGATGGCACGCCGCCGGGGCGCGCGCTGCGTGCTGGTGGAGGACCTGCCCTCCTTGAGGGCACTGCACGCGGACCTGGACGCCGCGGCCTCGAGACACCCGGAGGAGGCCTTTCTCCGCAACCACCGCGCCTCTGCGGAGGACGTCGCGCGGCAGGAGGCGGAGCGAGTCCTCGCGGATGAAATCTGGGTGCGAGGCGCGCTCGCCCTCGAGCGGCTGCGGCTGGCGGGACACGCCCCGGAGAAGCTCCGCAGGCTGCATTTCCCGTCGGACCGGGAACAGCCCCAGGCGCCCCGTCCGCCCCTGCGTCACGGCCCGTACGTGGCCCTCCTCGCCGGGCCCGCTCTCGCGCGCGGCGGACTGCGAGAAGCCTTGGCGGCGCTCGACGAACGGCCCCAGTGGAACCTCTGGGTGCGCCCCGCCGAGGGCACGGACCCACGACACCTGAACCACCCACGAGTGCGGAAGGTGACGGCTCAGGTCCAGCGCACGCTCCAGCAGGTGGACGTGGTGCTCGCGCCAGCGTGGTGTGAGAGCCACCTGGGCGAGCTGGCGCAGGCGCGGGAGCAAGGCATCCCCATCATCGCCACGGACCGCGCCGCGGGCTTCTGGCCCTGTCGGGCGATTCCTCGCGGCGATGTGCCCGCCCTCATCGCCGAACTGGACGCGCTGACCGCGCGCTGAAGCCCACGCCTGTTGGCGCCAACCCACTCCTGCGTGGGCTGTTCGTGCTCATCGCGAAGCGCCGGCCGGGGCGGCCCCTTGACGGCGTCGAGCGCGCTAGGTGTTCCTGCCCCGGCTCGCGAGGACGCGGTCAATCATCTGCTCGTGCAGCGCATGCAGCGGTTGGGCGACGTGTTCGCCCTCCAGGTACGCAAGCGCACCGGCGATGGCCTCCAGCGTGGACATGCCATCCGGGTGGGGCGGGCGACGCAGGCGCCGCGAGTCCGGCGCGGGCGGTGGCAGCTTCAAGCCGGGCAGTCGCCGCAACGCGGGGACTCGCTGCACCATGCGGCGTGCTTGTCCCCAGCTCCCATCCAGGATGATGAGCCTGCTGGGAAAGGCCGCACCGGGCGCGGGCTCGTGGTGCGCGTCCGGGAACAGCAGCCACGTGTCATCGCCCTCCAGGATGGAGGCGTCGAAGGGGACGCCCGGCGAGCCATAGGAGACGATGCTGCACCGGGGAATGGCGAGCGCCGCCATGCGCGCGGTGTTGGTGGATTTGAGCGTCTCTTTGTGGTGCCGGACGATGAGCAGCTCCGTGCGCGTGGAGACGCACGGCACCTCGGCGCATAGACACAGGGCAGCGGGGAGGAAGCAGCGCGGGCAGCGACCCGCGAGGTCCTCGGGCGTTCGAGACCTCATTTGCCCTGGCGGTATCGCTCCATGAGAGTCCGGGCCTCGCGCAACTTCTCCTCGACGAAGCGGTCATCCGCGTCCGGCTCGTACTCCGCGTCGGGCAGGTCGAGGTGGAAGAGGGCGGAGAGGCTGACGGGCGTCACTTCCAACCATTCGGCGGTGCGGTTGAGCGCGGCCTGACGGCGGCCCGCGAAGGTCTCCGGCCCGTCTTCGGGGCCGCAGCGGCAGATGCGCGCCGAGTCAGCGGACACGTCCACGTAGAGCCCCAGCACCTCCGCGTCCAGCTCCGCGGCCAGCGCGCACGTGGCCTCGCTGACATAGGCGGCCATGGCCTGCGCCGCGGAGCGCTCCGTCAGCGAGCGGACCAGGAACACCTGCCAGCCGGCTTCGGTAATCGCGCCAGCTTCCTGGAGCGGCGCCAGCTCCGCGGGCGGCGCGTGGATGCGCGTGAGCAGCCGTCGCACGGGCACTTCCATCCGCTCGAGCCGAGCGCTCGACGCGGGACAGAAGAAGACGACGCGATACTCACGGCTGTCGGCTGCGGTTTCCATAGGCATACGGCGTCGCCAGGAACGGAGGGAAGAGTGTGTGCGGGGGCCCAAGAGGACCAAAGGACTCCCCAAGCATGCAAGCGGTGATTTGGCGCACGCGTTCAGCGTGCCGCGGCGCGCAGCGGCACGGCCTGGAGGGTGGCGCGTCGCTCGGCCGCCACCCATGCGCCGGCCACCAGCACCAACAGGCCCCCGCCCAGGGCGACGGGCGTCAGCGTCTCCGCGAAGAAGGCCCAGCCCACCAGTGAAGCCGTGAGCGGTTCCAGGTACGTGAGCGCCGCCGTGGCCGCGGTGGGAACGTGCCGCAGACCGGTATGGAAGAGGATGTTTCCAATGAGGCCGCAAACGATGCCGCCCACGAGCACGAGGAGCGTGCCTCCATCCACCGTGGGTGGCAGTACCCGGTCTCCGAAACAGAGCAGCAGCACGCCCGCGGAGATGGGGGCATGCAGTGATGTCACGGCCATGGGTGAATAGGCCCGCGCCGCCTGTTTCGCGGCCAGGACGATGATGGCGTAGAAGCAGGCGCTGCCCGCGCCCAGCAGCGCCGTCAGCCCCGAGAAGTCACCGTCGCGCCGGCCGATGAGCAGGGCCAGGCCCACCAGCGTCACGGGGCCGCCTATCAGGGCCCGGGTGGAGCGCTCCTCGCCCAGCACCCAGGGGGCCAGCAGCGCCAGCAGCAAGGGCGCCAGGTAGTGCGTCAGCACGGCGATGGACACCGGCCCGCGCTCCATGGCGGCGAAGAAGAGGGCCGTGTTCGCCGCGTCCGCCAGCGCCACGACGAGCATCGCCAGGGTGGCCCGGCGGTCGCGCAGGGCATCGCGCCGGAACAGGAAGGGCGCCGGGAGCGACATGGCCAGGAGCACGAGGAATGCGTTCTGCGGCCCGGCGAGCCCCGCTGGACGGAAGAAGAGCGCCCAGCACCCCCAGAGGGTGGCCCCGGCCGCGACCATGGCGAAGTACCGCACCGTGTGACTCCTGGTGACTCCGGCGCGCACTCCGGCTCCGGCGGGCGCGCAGCCTACCTCAGCCTGGGGCTCGCGTACCGTCCGCGCGTTGGGCCTCGGCCTGGGCTCGCAGGCCCTCCATGTCGGGCGTGAAGGGGCGGTCGGGGACGAGGCGCGCCCGGCGGATGCGGTCCATGCGGAACATGCGCGCCGCGGCCTTCTCCACGTCCCGGGCCAGCACGTACCAGACGGGCGATTCGACCAGCAGCCCGTGCGGCTCCACGATGCGGCGGGTCGCCTTGCCGTGCCGGTCGCGGTATTCGAAGGACAGGCAGACCTGCTCGCGGAAGGCCCGCTCGAAGACGGCGAGCAGTTCCTCCGGCGGTGTTCCGACATCCGCCAGCACACGGGGGCTCGCCGGCCGCCCCACCACCACGCGGCGGCAGAGCTCACGCATGCCCCGGGCCCGCTCCTTGGGGACGCTGGCGAAGAGCTTCTGGAGCCCCGAGCGCGCCGCGCTGCCCCAGGGCAACGTGCTGCCCGTCGCGGACAGGTTCGCGGCCAGCCAGAGCGCGACCACCTCCTCCTGCGACAGGTGGACGGCCGCCACGCCCCGGTCCCGCTCCAGCCTGACGCCACCCCCAGGGCCTGTGTCACTGCTCAGGGGAATGCCTTGTTGTCGCAGCGTCGCCAGGTCCCGGTGGACGGTGCGCGCGCTCACGTCGAGCGCCTCGGCGATCTCCGTCACCGTCGTCCCATCCCGGCCCCGCAGGAAGTCCAGCAGCCGCATCACCCGGTCGACTCGTGCCATTGCTGACAGTTTCTGTCAGGGATGGGCCGTACTCCACAAGCATCAGGTCGCGCACGACCGCGCGCTTCGAGGCCAGAGGAGGCCGTCATGATGGGGTCCAAGGGACTGCTGAGTGTCGACGATGGGGGCGTGGGTGGACTGCCGGTGGTGTTCGTCCATTCCAGCGCCGGCAGCACCACGCACTGGGCCGCGCAGCTGTCGCATCTGCGCGAGCACCGCCGTGCCTTGGCACTGGACCTGCGTGGCCACGGGAAGTCCGAGCTGCCACGGGACGGCGGCTTCGCCGTGGAGGACTTCGCGCGGGATGTGGGGATGGTGGTGGATGGGCTGGGGCTTCAGCGCTTCGTGCTGGTGGGGCACAGCCTGGGCGGAGCCGTCTGCGTGGCCTACGCGGGGGCGCATCCGGGCCGCGTCGCGGGGTTGTTCCTCCTCGCCCCGGCCTCGGATGGACGCTCGATGCCCGCGGAGCAGGCCCAGGACTTGATGGCGGTGCTGGGGACCGAGGCCTGGAGCGCGGTGGTGGAGGAGGCCTGGGGCCCCATGTTGGCGCCGTCCCGGCCGGAGGTGCGCGAGCGGGTGCTCTCCGAGATGCGCGCCACGTCCCAAGAGGGCGTCCGGGGCGGACTGGGAGCCCTGCTGGACTTCGACCCCGTGACGCCGCTGCGGCGCTACTCGGGGCCGCGTCTGTCGGTAGTGACGGCCTTCAACGAGGAACCGGGCTCGTATCACCACCTGGTGCCGGAGCTGCCGCACGCGAAGGTGGAGGGCACGGGGCACTGGGTGCAGCTCGACGCGCCGGACGAGGTGAATCGGCTGCTGGACGGCTTTCTCGCCACGGTGCGCTGAGCGCGCGGGTTCGCCGCGCGTGTTATCTAGGGCCCGTGCCCCGGCCCAAGCTGCACAGCGACGAAGCCATCCTCGACGCCGCCATGTCCGTGTTGCTTCGGAGCGGGCCGGGCGCATTCACGCTGAATGACGTGGCCGTCGCGGTGGGCATGTCTCGCGCGGCGCTTATCCAGCGCTTCAAGAACAAGGAGCACCTCTACTTCCGGCTCATGGAGCGGACCGCCGAGCAGAAGCGCGAGTACTTCGCCGGTCTGCCCGTGGAAGTCGGAGCACAGGGCCTCTGGCGTTTCCTGAAGACGCTGGTCTCGGTGATGGGGGAGGGCGAGGCGCTCGACGCACACCTGCTCCTGGCCTGGGAGGACGTGAGAGACCCCACGTTGAGGCGGATGGCGCATGAGCGGAATCTGCTCGTGCGCGACGCCATCGCCGTCCGGCTTCCTCCCTCCGTCGACCGTGGCGCGGTGTCCGCCTTGCTTCAAGACGTCATCGTGGGTGCGACGATGCAGTGGTTGGTGGAGCGGACGCCGCCGTTGACGGAGTACGTTCTCGCTCGCTTGCGCACGTTGCTCGGGTGCGTGTTTCCACGAGAGTCCTTCGACTGAAGGTTGCATCGCTTGGAGGGGCGCCCAAAGGGTGCGGGTTGTTAATAACCGACGCGTCGGTTATTAATCCCGCGTCCACGCCAGTTCCTGGCCGTCGAAAGGGGTTCCTGGATGTCTGAGCGCATCATCGAATCGGGCGACATTCGGCTCTGCACCGAGCACTTCGGGCGCGAGGGCGACGCCCCCGTGCTGATGTTGATGGGGGCGGCCAGCTCGATGCTGGGTTGGCCCGACGGGCTCATGGAGCAGCTCGCGCGGACGGGGCGCTTCGTCATCCGCTACGACCACCGCGATACGGGGCGCTCCTCGCACGGTGTGCCAGGCGCCACGTCCTACACGCTGGACGACCTCGCCTCCGATGTCATCTCCGTGCTGGATGGATATGGCATCGAGCGCGCGCACCTCGTGGGAATGTCATTGGGCGGCCTGCTCTGCCAGATGGTGGCGTTGAAGTACCCGGAGCGAGTCCGCTCGCTGACGCTCATCAGCGCCCAGATTTTCTCGGAGCCTGACTTCGAGGACCCGGGCATGGACCCGGCGGTGCTCGCGCACTTCCAGCGGGCCGCCACGCTGAACTGGTCCGACGAGGCGGAGGCCATCGGCTTCCAGGTCGAACTCTCACGGTTGTGCGTGGGCCGTGCGCGGAGGCCGTTCGACGAGGCCCGGGTGCGGGCGCGAGCAGTACAGGACTACCGGCGCGCGCTCGCGCCTCAATGTGCATTGAACCACGCGGGGCTGTCCGGTGGCCTGGAGTGGTACGGCCGGACGCGTGAGATTGAAGCGCCGCTGCTGGTCATCCACGGCTCGGTGGACCCGGTCATCGACCATGCGCATGGCGTGGCCTTGAGCCGTGCCGTCAAGGGCGCGCGCCTGGTGACACTGCAGGACGCGGGGCATGACCTGCACCCGGATGACTGGGAGACGATGACCCGGGCCATCACCGCCCATACCTCGGCGGCGAGTCCGCCTCACGGCGCTCGCTGATCTGTCACAGTACCGGCATGGGGCCCTTGTTCGCCTACAGCCTCGTGCCTGTCCTCTCCGTGTCGCTGCTGCTGTTCTTCACGGCCGCGCTTCGGGGACACAACGCGCGAGGCCTGGCGCTCTACTGTCTGGCGACCGCGGGGTGGACGGGCGCGCTGCTGCTCCTCTGCATCCCGTCCCTGGCGTGGGTGGGGGAGCGCTTCGTCGCGGGTGGGGCCTTCGTCGCGGCGGCGTACCTGCACTCCGCCTATGACGTGACCCGGCAGCGCTCCTATCGGCTGGTGGTGCTCGCGTACGGCGTGGCGGTGGTGGTGACGGGCATTGGCGCGTTCCTCCCCAACGTCCTGCACGGGCCGCTGGCGATGGGGCGAGGTCCCCTGTTCTGGCCCACCATGGTGCTCGCCGTGGCGGCGGCGAGCGTGCCGCTGGTGCATCTGTCGCGCGCGTACCGCGGCGAAGCTCCCGAGCGACGGCCCATCCTCCTCAGTCTGGGCATCGCCGGGCTGCTCGCGTACCTGGGCAGTATCGGCAACGCCCTGTTGCTGTCGGGCGGGTACGCGTTGCCTTTCGGGATGTACCTGGTGCTGGCGGCGCTGCTGGTGCTGGTGCACGTCATCAATGCCCATCAGCCAGCCGCGGACCGACGGCTGCTCGAACGCAGCCTCGTCTACTCCGCGGTGGCGGCGGTGTTGTCCGCGGGCTTCCTCTTTGGCGTATTGACGCTGCTGTCGGGCAGCGGGCAGCCGTTCCTCACCGAGTACCGCGTAGGTGCCTTCTTCCTCCTGGCCCTGGCCGCGCTCGCGTTCGAGCCCGTGCGTCAGGCGCTTCAGGCCTGGCTGGGGCGCCGGCTCCTCAAGGGCCGGGCCACCAGTGACGAACTGGCCGTGGCGCTCGCTCGCGAGGAGGCCCGCGCGGACCAATCCGCGCGGCTGGCGGAGCTGGGACAATTCACGTCCGCGGTGGCCCATGAGGTCCGCAATCCGTTGGGCGTGCTCGCCGCGCACCTCAAGCTGCTGGAGCGAAGGGGCGGGGACCCGGACACGGTGGCGGCCATGCGGGAGCAGATCGACCGCGCCAGTCACTTCGTGGACGAACTGCTGCGCTATGGCCGCCCGCGCCCGCTGGACCTGCGCCGCGTGGATGTCTCAGCCACCGTCGCGCTGGCGTACTCCACCGCGCGGCAGGGACTGGGCTCGCTCGCGCCCGACGTCTCCTTCGAGCCCGAGGAGGTCGCGTCGCTCACGGTGGAGGCCGACCAGTCCCAGCTCTCACAGGTGATGGTCATCCTGTTGGAGAATGCCCTGCTCGCCCTGAGAGACGTGCCCGCACCGCGGTTGAGGACCTCCATTGAGCAGGCGAACGGCCGGTTGCTCGTCCGGGTGGAGGACAGCGGTCCTGGCATTCCACCGGAGCTGCTGCCCCGGCTCTTCCAGCCCTTCGTGACGGGTCGCAAGCGCGAGGGACCTCGGCCGGGGACGGGCTTGGGGCTGGCCATCGCGCGAGGCATCGCCGAACGGCATGGCGGACGTTTGAGTGCGGGACGCTCGGAAGCCCTGGGGGGCGCGGCGTTGACGTTGGAATTACCCGTGGCGCAGCCTGCCTCGATTTCCGCCGCGCTGGCCTGACGCCGGCCTGTCCCTGGCCCGCGGGACGGCAGGGATGTCGGTGAGCGAGCGCAACTCGATGCGATTGAGTCTGCTTCACGACGGCCTTCCAAGGATTGCCCCGGACTTCGTTTCGATAGGCGTGGAAGGAGTCCGGGTCGATGAGCGGCCAACGCATTGCCACAGTCATTCGCATTCCTGTGGCCTACAGTACGGATGTGCATCCCGACGGGTTCGAGGAGTTCGCGCATCGTGTCAGGCCCATGCTGTTGGCCCTGGCGAGACGGTTGTGCGGTCAGGGGGGCATCGATCCGGAAGACCTGGTGCAGGAGGCGCTCACGCGCGGACTGCTGCATCACGGGGCACTCGCCGCGCAGCCGGAGCCCGTCTACAGGGCGTGGCTGTGTCGGGCGATGACCAATCATTTCCTCGACCAGTGCCGCAAGCGGCGCTCGGAGTTGCTGGAGCAGGACCGTCCGGAGCTGCGGCTGGTGCGCGAGGGCGTGGCGGCCCCCGAGCCGGAGGCGATGGAGGTCTGGGAGCACATCTCGGAGAAGGACTTCCAGGCGGCCATCGCCCAGTTGTCGAATCCCAGGGTGCGTGAGGCGTATTCGCTGCATGCCTCGGGGTTTCGCTACCGCGCCATCGCCCTGCGCATGGGGGTCCCCGAAGGCACCGTGGGGAGCTGGCTCTATCAAGCCCGCAAGGAGTTGAAGGCGCTTCTGCTGCCGCTCACCGGGAGCGACGGAGGGGGCAGCGCATGATGGGGACGCTCTGCAACAGGCTGTCCCTCTTCCTCGACGGCGAGCTGCCGCCCGTGGACGAGGAGAACTTCCGGCATCACCTCGCTCGCTGTGACCCCTGCGCGTCCGGCCTGCATGAAGCCATGCAACTGGAGCTGCTGGGCTTCCATGTGATGGGGGATCCGCGGGTGTTGGCGCACGAGCAGGAGGACGCGCCCGAAACCTGGACGGCGTCCGATGCGCCCAGGACACGTGCTCCGGCCGAAGTGCCAGGGCGCCCTCACTGGCGCTGGGCCCCGTTCGCGGTGGGCGCCGTGGCGGCGGCCATCGTCCTGGTGCTCGTCGTCAAGAGCGCCGGTGAGCGGGGTTCCCAGCAGGAGGTCTGGCTCGCGCAGACGTCGTCGCGCCTCATCGAGGCGAGGGTCGCCTATGCACGCGCGGACGGACACCGGCCCTATGTGCCCCTGCGCGCGGGTGTCAGTGGTTCTCCGGGCGGGGCTGGCTCGGCATTGCCGCTCCGGGCGTTGGCGGATCTGGAGGACCAGGGGGACCTGCATGGCATTGCCGCCGCGTACCTGGTCCGCAGGGACCTGCGGCAAGCCTCCGACTTCCTCCACCGGATGTCGCCGTCACCGGACCGGGACAGCGACCTGGCCATCGTCGCGTTGGAGCAGGGGCATCCGGAACAGGCGCTGGCGCTGCTGGACGGGGTATTGCGACAAGCGCCCGAGCACGCCCAGGCGCAGTGGAACCGGGCGCTGGTGCTGCGGGAGATGGGGCTGACGCTGCTGGCCGCGGAGGCGTTCGACGCGGTGGTGAAGCGCGGGGAGCCGGGCTGGAGCGAGGAGGCGCGGATCCGCGCGCGGGCGCTCCGGCAGCAGACGCAGGCGCGTGGGCGGGCCTGGAAGGGGGCTCGCGCGGCGGTGCGGGACCTGATGGTGGACGCGCAGGCGCGGCTCCCGCTGGAGGAGGCGAAGCGCTTTCCTGGCATCGTCCGGTTGGCGTTCTACGACGCGGTGAGGGCCGCGCCGTCGCGGGAATGGACCCTGCGCCTGCTTCCGCTGGCGGACGTGTTGGACGGCGTCCAGGGCGGCGAGGTGCTTCGTGGCTACGTGCAGCGTGTGGCGGAGCGGGACTTCAGCCGTCGTGCACCCCTGGCGGCGGACTACGCGAAGCTCGTGCGGGGCGAGCTGTCCTCGCCAGCGCGCTTCCTGGAGACGCTGCGGCGTTCGGGCGAGGACGACCTGTACCTGGGCGGGCTCATCAATCAGAAGGCAGGCGCGCGCCACCTGGAGGATTTCACGCGGCTGGCCCGTGCGGCCGAGGACCCGTGGTTGTCGCTGCTGGCCGAGCGGGAGCTGGCGGGCGCCGAGGAGCGCGCGGGCGAATGGTGGAAGGCGGAGGCGCGGCTTCGCGCGGCCGTGGGGGCCTGTCAGGGCAAGGGGCTGTCCTACCGCTGCGCCACGCTGAAGAAGCGGCTGTCGGACCTCTATCTCGCGCTCAACCGCCCGGCGGAGGCTTTCGAGCAGGCGTGGAGTGGCTGGCTGGCGTCCCGGGAGCAGGAGGAATGGGAGCTGGAGCAACAGTTCCTCCAGGAACTGGCGCACATCGCTCGCTACCGGTTGGACATCACCAGCGCGCGCGCCTACCTGCGCGAGTCCCTGGCGCGAACGCCCGACGTCTGCGAGCAGCGCACCTACGTGCACCGCAACCTGGCCTACCTGTCGTGGCTGGAGTTCGACGCGCACGAGGCGCGGAACGAGCTGGAGCTGGCGCAGGAGTGTGGCCGGCCACTGGGGCTGCCCGGCGCGCTGTTGTTGTCGTACCTGGCGCGCTTCGGCTCGGACAGCCAGGACGCGGACCTGTTGCGCCGCACGCTGGCCGAGCTGCACCGGGGGCAGCCCTCCCCGGGCAAGCTCGCGCAGATGCGCTTCGCCGAGGGGCAGTTCGTGCTGGAGCGCGACCGCGCCACCGGGCTGGAGCTGCTTCGCGGCGCCATCCAACAGGCGGAGGCCCTTCCCAACGATGTGGACGCGCGCAAGACGCGCATGGGGGCCTACAACGTCCTGGCGCACGAGGCAGGCCGCACGGGCGCCCCAGGTGAGGCCCTGGCGCTCATGGGCGCCGCGCTTCAGGTGGAGGTCCCCGCGCGATGTGTGCTGGGCGTCGCCGTGGACTACGAGCGCTCGGTGGTCGCGCTGCGTGGCGCGACGGGCGAGTTGCAGGGGCACTTCGATGCCAGCCGCGCGGAGCCCCTGGGGCGGGACGCCTCCGGGCTGGTGCCGCCGTCGCTCCAGGCCGCCTTGATGGGCTGCGAGCGGGTGGACGTGCTCGCGCTGCCGCCGGTGCATGGCCTGCGGGGGCTGCTGCCCGCGGAGCTCGCCTGGAGCTACCGCGTGGGGCGGCCCGGAGGAGCGTCTCCCGTGCCGGCTCGAGGCGGCGGGCCGCACCTCGTGGTCAATGGGGTGGAGGCGCCCGCGGCGCTGGGCCTCCCGCGGTTGCTTCCATTGGAGCCGCCGCACGCGCCGGACCCGCAGCGAATCGAGCTGTCGGGCATGCAAGCCACGCCAACCCGGGTGCTGGCGGCCATGGCGCAGGCCAGTGAGGTGGAAATCCACGCGCACGGCGCCTTCAGCCCCGAGATGTCAGACGCCTCGCTGGTGGTGCTGGCGCCTGAACCCGATGGCCGATACGCGCTGTCCGCCCCCCAGGTCCGCGCGCTGAAGCTGGAGCGCGCGCCGCTCGTGCTTCTGGCCACGTGCAGTGCGGCAAGAGCCACGCCCTTCCTTCATGAGTCCTTCAGCCTGCCGGTGGCCTTCATCGAAGCAGGCGCGGCCACGGTGCTGGCCTCCACGGTGGAAATCCCCGACTCGGCGGGGCGCTTCTTCGAAGCGGTGCGTGAGCGCATCCGGAGCGGCGCACCGGCGGCCCTCGCGCTCCGTGACGCGCGGCGCACGTGGCTGGCGGCCAACCCCTCTGCGGACTGGGTCCACGGCATCCTCCTCTTCGAATGATGGCCAAGGAATCCGACCCGGTGCGTAGTACCAAGGCGGAGGCGGGGAGATGGCATGCCGCCGGGCCCCGCCGGTGCCGCGCAGAGGGGGATGCGATGGTGAAGAAGCTTTCGAAGAAGTCGAAGCGCGATGGGGCGGTGGTGAGCATCAACCCGCATGACCCACCGCCGGAGCCCACCCCGGGTCTGACGGCACACCCGCCGTTCTCGGCGAGGATGTCCGTCGTCCCGTCCGTGAATACGGCGTCTCATCCGGACGGCTCGGACAACGCACGTCGTAAATAAGTGACAGTTTTCCGGATTGTCCTGAATCGCGACGGCGATACAGGTTTTACGGGGCGCCTCCGCTCGGGGCGCCCCGGATTTTTTTGAACAGAATGCACAATAAAAAGGGCTGGGTCCGTATCTGAGATTGAGGGGGCGTTGGTCGCGAGCCCCCGAGAAGAGGGGGAGAGATGTTTCGTGGTGACGCGCGGGGCCAAGGGGATGCGAGCGGTTTCTGGGCACCTGAGGAGGGGCGTGGGGCGATGGGAGG
>NZ_VHLC01000108.1:0-30392 GCF_006547355.1 Myxococcus sp. AB036A
TCCCGAACACGGAAGTTAAGCCCTCCAGAGCCGATGGTACTTCGCGGGAAACCGCGCGGGAGAGTAGGTCGCTGCCGGATTCTTTTTGAGAAACCCCCGGTGTCCCTCGTGGACACCGGGGGTTTTCTGTTTTGGGGCGTGTGGGGATGCCGCGCGTCACCGCGGGCGCTGGGCCAGGCGCCGCGTGCGCAGCCGGCGCACGCCCCCCACCGTCAGCAGGGCCGCCGTCGTGGCCAGCACCAGCAGGTGCTCGGCTCGCGCGGCCCCTTTCGCCACTGCGTCCACGCTGTGCGAGAAGGCGTACCCCAGCGCCACCACCACCGGGGCGCTGAGGCACAGCGCTGCCACGTCGTGTCCCAGGCCGGGTGCCTTACGTGCCCGTGCGCCCGGGAGGTGTCCAGGCGGGCTGGCGCTTCACCTGGGCCACGTTGATGCCGTCCAGCAGCATCGTCAGTTGCGTGGCGTCCAGGTGCACCACCTGCGCGCCCCCGTCCACCAGCGGCAGCCGGAAACGTTCCGTCTCCAACCGCTTGTGCAACAGCACGAAGCCGCCTCGGCTCCACGTCAGTACCTTGATGCGGTCGCCTCGCCTGGAAACGAAGGCGAAAGGTGGCCCGAGTAGACGTCCTCACCCCACGCGCTGCGCACCAGCGCCATAAGGTCGTCGATGGACTTGCGCATGTCCACCGGCTGAGTCGCCAGTACCACGCGTACCGACATAGGCAACGCGAACACGCCTCACTGCCCCAGCGCGGCGACGAGCCGGGCCACGTACTCGACGTCGGTGCCCACGGCGAATCTCCCCCGCGCTCCGCTTGCCGTCACCACCTCCTGCACGGACTCGGCCGCTGCGGGCGCCATCGACACTTGCACCGGCAACAGCCGCACCGGCTCGGCTCGCGTCTCCCCAGACCGTCGCCTACGGTACACCCACAACTGCAACGTGCTCAGTCACACGCCTCTCGCTGACGCGAACTCCCGCTGCGTCTGCCCACTGGCCTCGAACGCTTCCGCGACGCGGGCCCACTCCTGCTTCTCCACCTGATTCGACATGCCCGATAGCGTCCGCCGCTACCGCCACCCCGGCAGTCCCTCACGGCACGTCGTTGGCCGGACCGTTACGCATCCCGCATCCCGGGTCACCGGGCCGGAGGATATTCGAGCGGGGTGAGCGGCTCTTGGTTGATACGTCTCCGCGCCGCTTCAATCGCGTGAGCCGGTGAACTCCGGCAGCAGGAACTCGTCCGCGGCGGGCGCCTTCTCGATGAGGTCCAGCTCCACGAGCTGCTGGGCCAACTGCTCCCACCGCTGGCGGTTCATCGTGCCCAGTCCTCGGGCCCGCGTCTCCTCCGTCTCGATGAGCGGCTTCTGCGTCTCGGCCCCCTCCGCGAACGTCTCCGCATCCATCGTCGTATTCAGCTTGCCCATCACCGCGTTGGTGGGCCCCGCGTTGTCCAGGTAGGTCCGCCACCCCTCGCGCACCGCCGCCACGAAGGACTTCACCCGCTCGGGCTGTTCCTCCCAGTACTGGCGCCGAGTGATGACTACGGCGAGGTACGGGTTGAAGCCCTCTTCGGCCACCAGGAACACCGTTGGCGTGGCGCCCTGCCGCTTCGCGGCGATGGGCTCGGCGGTGATGAAGCACTGCTGGGCGAAGTCCTTGTCCGACAGGAAGCGCGCGACGCCGCCGTCGTAGGGCACCACCTTCACCTTGTCGAAGCTGTACTTCTTCTTGAGGAAGGCCACGTAGGAGAGGCCCGGCTCCAGCGCCACTGTGCCCGAGGACAGCACGTCCGCGATGTTCTTCGCCCCGCGAGAGGCGTGGGCCATGATGGCGTGCGGAGAGGTCTGGTACACCGCGAACAGCGGAATCACGTCCAGGCCTCGGGCTCGCGCGACGAGGAGCTCGTCGGCGCCGCTGATGCCGAACTCCACCTTGCCAGTGGCCACCATCTGCGGCACGGGGGCGCCGGCTCCGCCGCCGAGGATCTCCGCCTCGAGCCCATGGCGGGAGAAGGCCCCCGACTCCCGCGCCGCATAGAAGCCACCGAATTCGGGCTCTGGCACCCAGTTCAGCGCGAGCCGCACCTTGGCCGGTGCGGCCGCCTTCGGCGGGGCGGTGCTGGCTCCCGTGGCGGACTGGGAGCCCTGCTTGGGCTCCTCCTTCTGGCGCGAGCAGGCGCCCGCGGCCACAAGAAGCACTGCGCAGCCCAACAGTTTCAAGAGGCGTCCGCTCACGTCCAGCTCCTTTCCAGGCGATTCATGTTCCCTGCGCCGACGGGTGCCAGCGCCGCAGTAGCCGGGCTCCGGTGAGGCTCACCACACCAAACAACACCAGGCCCAGCCCCGAGGCCGCCAGCACCGCGGCGAACAGCAGATCCGTGCGCAGTTGACGGTACGCGGCCAGGACGAGGATTCCCAGCCCCGCGGTGCCCTCGGAGAAGCCGGCGACGAACTCGCCGACGATGGCGCCGATGACGGCCAGGCCCGAGGCGATGCGCAGCCCCGTGAACAGGTGTGGCATCGCCGCGGGCAGCTCCAGCTTCCACAGCGTGGCGAGCCGCCGCGCGCCATAGAGGCGGAACATGTCCCGGAGTGAGGGCTCCACAGAGCGCAGCCCGGTGAGCGTGTTGGCGATGACCGGGAAGAGCGAGACGATGAAGGACGACACCGCGACGGCGCGGGGGCCCGGGCCGAACCACAGCACCAGCAGCGGGGCGATGGCCACGATGGGCACGGTCTGTAGGAAGAGGGTGTAGGGGTAGAGGGCGCGCTCCACGATCCGCGAGGAGGCCAGGAGGACGGCTACGAGCACCCCCAGGACCGCGCTCAACCCGAAGCCGACCAGGGCGGAGCGGCCCGTGGTGATCGCCGCGCCGAGGATCGAGGAGGCCTCCTGAACTCCCGCGGCTCCAATGGCCGAGGGCGGAGGCACCAGCCAGCGAGGAACCTCCAGAAGGCGCACCGTGCCTTCCCAGAGGGTCAGCAGGACGACGAGCGCCACCAGCGGAGGGACCGCCGCGCGAAGGGCTGCGCGGTTCACCAGCGCTCTCCTTGTTCCAGGGCCTCGTTGAGCAGGCGGGCCTCGCGGGCGAAGGACGCCTCGGTGCGCAGGGAAGCGCTGCGTTCACCGGGCAGCTCCAGCGTCCGGTCCAGCACCACGCGCGCGGGCCGTCGCGACAGGACCACGGCTCGCTCGGCCAGGTAGGCGGCTTCGGAGATGGAGTGGGTGACGAAGAGCACGGTCATCCCCAGCTTGCGCCACAGCGCGCGGAGTTGATCATCCAGCCGGCCGCGCGTCAGCTCGTCCAGGGCGGCGAAGGGCTCATCCAGCAGCAGCAGCCGGGGGCGGGTGACGAGCGCGCGTGCCAGGGACACGCGCATGCGCATGCCGCCGGACAGCTCCGCCGGAAAGCGATCGGTGGCATCACCGAGCCCCACCTGCTCGAGCACGGCGCGCGCGGCGGCCTGCCGCTCCGGTTTCGACACGCCGGTCAGCTCCAGCGGCAGCGCTGCGTTGTCCAGCACCGAGCGCCAGGGCAGCAGGTGCGCGTCCTGGAAGACGTAGGCGATGGGGGCGCGCTCGCCCTGGGTTCGCTCCAGCGTCGGGGTGAAGGAGATGTGCCCGGCCTCGGCGCGGTCCAGCCCGGCCACCAGCCGCAGCAGCGTGGACTTGCCGCACCCGGAGGGACCGAGCAGCGCCACGAACGAACCGGGCGCCACGTCCAGGTCCAGCCCCGACAGCACGGCGATGTTGCCTGGGAAGGTGCGGCGCAGGCCCTCGACCTTCACACGAACGCCCCCACTTCCGGAGATGGGGGCCAGGGGAGAGAGGGGATGGAGGCCAGGAGGCGCCATGGAGGGAGTGTTTAACCGTCCAGCCCTCGGGAGGCGAGCGCGGAGTCGGGAGCAATCCTCAGCGCTCAGTCCCTCGCGTGCGCGTACTCGGCCGACTTTGGCGGCCCGCTGAGTGAGGGGACAGGCAGCCCGAATCAAGGCTGCCGCCACGGAGCTCTTCCGAGCTGGGCCCTGCCAGAGGGCTCCAGGTGACGTCATGACGGCGCCTTGCCTGGCCTGTGCGCTTGCGTTGGGCCCGGCCTTGACGGTCATATGCATCTATATGTATATGCATGTGCATGCAACTTGACGTCTTCCAGGTTCTCGCTGACCCGACGCGCCGCCGCATCGTCGAGGCTCTTCGGTACGGAGAGCAGCAGGTCAGTGACGTCGTCGAGAAGGCCGGAATCCATCAGTCAGGTGTCTCGCGGCATCTGCGCATCCTGTCGGAATCGGGCTTCGTCTCGATGCGGCCGGATGGGCAGCGTCGCCTCTACGCCTTGAAGCCGGAGCCGTTTCAGGAACTCGATGGGTGGCTCACCGGGTACCGGCAGCTGTGGGATGCGCGACTCGATCGCTTCGGAGCCGCACTCGAGAAGAAGCAGCAGCAACAACCACAACAACAGACTCGCCGAGTCGACGAGAAGGGGCAGCGGAAATGAGCAACGAGAAGGCGAAGGTCGTCATCGAGCGCACCTACCGGGCAGGAATCGAGGACATCTGGGCGCTCTGGACCACGAAAGAGGGCTTCGAGTCGTGGTGGGGACCACAGGGCTTCCGTGCCGCGGTGCACGAACTCGATGCACGCGTAGGCGGCGCCCTTCGGTACGACATGATTGCCGACTCACCGGAGATGATTGCCGCGATGAAGCAGATGGGCCAGCCGACCTCTCACTCGACCCGTTCCCGCTTCACCGAGGTGACGCCACATTCGCGGCTCGTCCTCACGAACGTCATCGACTTCCTCCCGGGTGTCGCTACCTACGAGAGCAAGATCGCCGTGGATTTCCTCCCGAGCGGCGATGGCGTTCGGATGGTGGTGAGGCTGGACGCGATGCACAGCGAGGAGTTCACGAAGATGCAGCAGGAAGGCTTCACGAGCCAGCTCACGAAGCTGGACTCGCGCTTCGCGTGATGGGACGGCGAGGAGTCTGTCGCGGTAATCGCAGCGGAGGCTTGCCCGGCTGGGGCTGAGGGGCTCAACGCCGTGCATGAGCAAGAAGTTCCGCCCCTGGGATGTGCAGCAGGACTTCCTGCTGCCGCCCTCGTTGCTGGTCTTGCTGCCGGAGCACCACCTCGCCCGTTTCGTGCTGGATGTGGTGGAGGAACTGGACGTTGGGTTCATTGACGGCACTCCGGCCGTCTCTGCACACCACCAGACGCAACGACTCCACGCACATCTTCCTGTGCGCGCGCCCCCAGGAAGGCCCTCCAGGTGCGGATTGTTCCCAGTGGCCTGAAGGGAAGTGGCGCATGGTGCGGCGCCCGGCATGGGAGATTGTCGCTGTCATCAAGGGCGAATCCCGCCCTTGACGTGTCGAGTTGGCCCGTTCGTTCGGCTAACCTCCCTGACATGCAGGAAGTAACGCAGACGCGGGTATGGCGTGGGTGGCTCTTCGCGAGCGTCCCCTTGCTGTTCCTGTATTGCCCTCTGGGGATTCAATGGTTGTGGCAGGCCTACCAGGACGCCGTCCTGCCTCATGAATCGGGAATGCGGTTCATTCTCAGTGGGAGATATCCCTCCGTCCCCCTTGCCACCAATTTCGTTTCCCTGCTGCCATTCGCCACCGCGCTGGTGCTCGCGGTGCTCTTCTTCCGTTGGGGCGCCCACCAGCGGCCCGTTGTCAAAAGTTCCCTGGTGCTTGCCGCGCTCCCATGGCTCCTCGGTACCGCGCATCTGTTGTTGCTGTGGCGCTATGGCGTCCTGGAGCTGGAGCATGACGCTGGGATGGGTGTGGGTGGCGCCGTGACGGTGGCCGCGGGACTGGGAGAACTCCTGACGGAGCAGGCCAGCGCCGCGTTCGGCGCTGCACTCCTCCTGGCTTCTCTGGGGGCGGCCCTGGCGCTGGATGCCAGTGGAGTGGGGCTCCGGGAGCAAGCGCGCCCACGCGACGCGACTTGGACCCGAGGCGCACTGTTGGCGGGAGCCGCTGTGTGTGCTTTCTCAATCGTTAGCACTGCGTGCGCGGGATTCGCATCTCATGCAGGAGCGAGTTTCTTCAATCAGATCGCGATGACCAGCCTGAACGAATGGCCGGCGGAGCAAGACGCGTTTGCGAGCCGTTGGGCGGTGTTGCAAGCGGCTCAGTGCGTCGCCGCCATCGCGGCGCTCCTGGGCCTGGTTGCAGGTGCTCGGCATCGGCGCGCTTCCGCCTTCTCGAAGGCTGAGCGCATGACTCCGTGGTTTGTTGGAGCACTCCTGGCTATTTCAGGTGGTGCCCATCTGCTGGGGACGCGTGCCGTGGCCTCGAACTTCGCGCGTCTGGTTGGGGTGACCGACAGGGGAGCATCGTCCGCTGCGTTGCGCGGCGTCGAAAACACCGGCCTCCCGTGTCTTCTCAAGCCGGTGCTCAGCGTGACGTCGGAGGGAGTTCTGGTGTCGGGCAGCTTTGCGGCTCGCTGGGACGCTGGGCAAGCGCATGTCGAGCGGGCGCTGGCCGACTACCGACGACAGCAGTCCGTTGGGATTCTGGGCGAGCCCGTGCTCCCCGCTTCTTTGGACGTAGGCGTGGAGAACTCAGCAACGCTTCGCGCCGTGGCTTGCCTGGGGGCTGCTGCGCGACGTGTCGGGGTGGCGCAACTCGCATTGGCCGTCGGACCGGAGCATGAAATCCCCGCAGATACGCGCAGGGCCTTGAGCCAGATTTCGCCATTGCTCGGCCAGGCGTTTTCCCAAAGGGTGTCGGTCTTGCCGTTGTTCCTCGACGATTGTCGCGGCTCCGAGTCCGCGCACGTGCTGACTGTCGAATTGGGCCAGAAAGCGATATCTCGGGAAGGTGTGTCGCGGCCTGAGTCTTGCCTGTCGCACAGTCACTGCACTCGGTTGCGGTTGACGCCGAACTCGACCCTGGATGACTTGCTGCGCTTTCTTGCCCTGGCGCGCTACGCAAGGGTGGAGTTCGAGTCCGATCTGTCGCAAGTGTGCGACTCGTCCGCGGCCCCTCTCTAATACTGGGAGCCGATATGGAGATTGAAGAAATCGAGCGGCGGATGCGCGTTGGCAGGGAGAAGGCAAGAGTCAATCGTCGACGTTGACTATGTGCAGTGGGGATATGACGAAGGAGGGGCTCACTTCAGCGCGACGTACCCTTGGCTTGACGCTGCGGTTACCGCCGTCGAGCAATTCATCGGCTCGGCTCATGGGGGCTGGCCCTCCTTGCCGGACTACCCACAGGCCGCTGGTGGTGACTCCGCCGAAGGGTACGCAAACCTCGCGGCGGCAATCCGGGGTGGGACTGTACCGCTCCCGCTGGGGGCCGCGTGGCGCCTCAGCGAGGGATATTGGAACCAGTTTCAATCCGAGGGATGAGTCCCCAGGCCCGAGCGAGCCTGGGGCTTGCTTCAAGTCTGCTGCGCACCGGACGGGCCGTACAGACCCGTCCGGTGCACCGCTGAATCACTCTGAATAGTATCTGTCCGTGTACACGCTGAAGCCGGACTCGGTGTCGACGAAGAACGTCGCGCTGTGGTCGCTCCAGGAGTCACGCGCATAGCCGTAGGAGCAGCCGAAGAACGAGCGGCCCTCGATCAGGGTGTTCAGGTTGGCCAGACCGGCGGCCTTCACTGCCGGATCCAACGTGCCGAAGCTCGCGGCAGCGTTGACGAACGCCTCGACATGGGCGCGAACCTCGGCGGCGTCAGCATCCGTCCCGCGGTGGTCTTGCGGTTCGGACACCCGCTCCGTCCTTTCGCCGAAGCACTCCTGGATCTGGAAGTTGTAGAAAGCGCCGTTCATGTTCGCCCACCAGTCGAAGTGGCGCGCCATGAACACACCACCGTGCGGCCGCGGCAGGTTGTTCACCGCGTTGATGAGCGCCTCGAACGGACGGCTCAGCGTGGCCGCGTTGCGGAGGTTGCGGAAGCTCACGTCGGCGATGCCCGTCGTGTTCGCGATGGCGTCCGCTGTCGTGAACGGGCGCTGGTTGCGCAGGTTCAGCGCGCCGTTCCAGGCGTAGGGGAGGATGTCGTGCAGCTCGGTGGAGCTGATGCTGTTGACCAGCGACACGATGGCGGCCGCGTCATCCTGCGACAGGGCCAGCCCATCCGCGATGCCATAGCAGTCCGCGTCGATGTAGTTCTGGCTCCGGGCGCCCTGCTCGATCTGCTGCAGACGCGCCGGGCCGACCAGCGCCACGGAGGAGATGTCCGCCAGGGAGACGAACTGCGAAACCGCTCGCCGGTTGACCAGGTTGTGGACGACGTTGCTGGGCAGATAGGCGTCCAGCGTGTTGAACGTCGCCTCATTGACGAACTGGAGAATGCCCTGGCACTCGGTGGCAACGTCCACGTCAGCCTCCGTCAGCAGCCCCTGCTGCTGCTGCTCCTGGGGCTGCTGCGTGGACGTTTCGGTTTCGCTCGGACCACAGCCAACGAGCAGACCGGCGGCGAGGAAGGCAGATCCAACATAACGACGCATCGGGGGAACTCCTGCTAGGGGGGACAACGAAGTGAGACAGCTTTAATACATCAAATTCGAATGTTCTTGGCAATCCGGATTCATGTTTGTGCCGTGTCACAAATTTGTCCCCAGGACTGTGCACTCCAGGTGTGGAAGGGGCTCTCTTTCCGTCGCGATAGGGTGCCCGTCTCCCTCTGAAACGACCCTGGGCGTCCCTTGCCTGATGCCGTGGTTTTTCGGCCTCCCGAGGCGTGGATGGGTGATGAGGGATTGGACGGGTCTGGTGTCTGTTTTCAACGTGACACGTCGCTTTGGGCTACAGCGGATGAGTCATTGCATGCGCTGCCGACGGGCGAACGAATGGGGCGGGTGCGAGGTCTGTTTTTCGTGAATAGCCTGTGGTATTCTTTCCGGCATGGGGAACACCCTTCCGATTCGTCCTGGAGTCGCGCCTCGCCCCGCCGTGGCGCCATCCACGTCCCGCGTTCGGGATTCCGTGGCCATGCCGCCATCGGCGCCTGGGAATGCTGCTCGGCAGCCGCCGCCTTCCCGGGACCGCTTCGAGCCACCGCGTTCAGCCCCTCTGGTGAATCTCTCCGGTCAAGGTGCTGCTCCAGCCGGCGGACAGCGCCAGCGGGCCCTGGAGGTCACGCGGCAGTGTCCCCCGGGTTCGGTCGGGGCGGCCATCCGGCCCTTGCTGTCGGGGGCTGTGGGGATGCTGGGCACGGCGGGGCATGCCGCGGGGGCCTTGCCGGGCGCCGTGGTTCACGCGTTGCCCCTCGTGGGCCCCGTGCTTCAATCCTCTGGCGTAACGCGCCCGCTGACGCGATTGGGGCCTGCCGCGGAGGCCTATGCTCGCGAGTTCGGCGCAGGCCAGGTGGGGGACTTCTACGCGCAGCAGCGAGAGTTGCTCAGCCAGCCTGCGACCGAGGCCAACATCACGGAGTTCGCTCGGCGCGAGACGGAGTTCTTCCAACGCGAGCCTTCCGTCGAGGCTCGGAAGTTTGGGGCCATCATGAGCGCGGAGCGCCGGGCGTCCCTCATCGGGCTCAGCGCGCGTGTGCAACGTCAGTTCCCTTGATGAGGGATTGAATCAACGCTCAGCGCGTGTTCCCCTCGGGCGTGACGTCCGGGAAACGTGGCGGCGCCCAGTCCCAGGCGACCACGGCCCATTCGTCCGTCGCGTCCCGGTAGGTGTGGATCGTCTCGAAGCCGACCCGCTCATGCGCGCGCAGGGAGCGGAGGTTCCGTACGGAAATCTCGGTGACGATGAGGTCGAACTGGTCTCGGAAGTGGTCCCGGTGCTGGTGGTAGAGCCGGTCGAACAAGCCCTGTCCCCGGTGTGCCTTGTCGATGCAGATCTGCCCCATCACGTAGAAGCGGGAGTCGCGCAGCGACTTGCTTCGGAACTCGAGCGAATCGAGGAGCGCGAACATGGGCTCCAGGACGGGGGCCAGCGCGCGGGCCTCGCGCGGCATCGTCAGGGCGTAGGCCACCAGCACTCCGTCATGGCGGGCGACAATGCTGGGCGCCATGGCGTGCATCTGCTCCAGTGCCGGCAGGTCGTGCTGAACCGTGACGAAGCCTTGTGAGCGCATCTCGTCCGTGGACAGCGCCTGCTTCAGGTTCTTCTGTTGCAGCGCCAGGATGTGCTCCAACTCGTCCCGGTTCCGCACGGCGGTGACTGTGTAGGTGGGCTTCATCGACAGCAGGATATGCCGTGGCGGTGCGCCATGCCGAAGCGACGCGGGGTGCGGGCAGGCGGGCGACAGGGCCTGCGCTTCAGTGGCGCGTAGGACAGTGGGCGGGGCTCGACGTGGCGGGCCGCGCTGATGGGAAGGCGGGGAGATAGCAGTCTCCCTTGTAGACATAACCGTCTTCAGCACAGTCCTTGGGGTCCACCGCCAGCTTCACCCAGCATCCGCCGTGAATGGGGACGTGGACCTTTCGAGGGCACCGGCCCGACGAGTCGGGGCGCGTCTGACCTGGGAAGGGTTTCGGTGGCAGGTCCAGCGCGATAGTGGACCACGCCGATGGCGTTTGGACCGTCGCGACAGGGGCCGCGAACACACTGTCTCCGACAGCGACCGTGCCTCCGTCCGTTGTGTCGACGGACATCACAGCAGGCTCGAGCGCCACGGTGACCGAAGCTCCCGCGCGAGGCCGCCAGCCGAGACTCAGTACCAGGGGGCCTCCAAGTCCGATGATGGCCACCCATGGCCACCGGGGGCGTCGGGCCCGATGGCGGACGGAACGTTCCTTCCACTGCGCCGATGCACGGGAGTGAAGGGCACCTCCCACCATGAGTGGCACATCCGACGCCGAGCCCGCCCGTGTCACCGCGGAGTCCAGAGCCTCCGCCAACTCGCGTGCGCTGCCTCGCGCATGGAGGCTTGGGGCGAGCATCCGCGACACCAGCGCGCTCAACTCCGGGCAGCAGTGCCCATTCGTGTCTCGCGGCGATGGGGCCTGGGCTCGCTCGGTGTGCCAGAACCTGGACTCCGCCACGTCAGGATGCGTCGACGGCGGATACCGCCCCGTGATCATCCGGAACGCGGTGACGCCCAGGGCGAAGATGTCATCCGCCTGTCCCGGCGCATACGGAGGCGCGGAGTCACCCGCCGCGAAGCGCCATGCTTCAGGGGAGCGATAGGCCGGCGTCCCTGGTGGAAACGGCGAGCTCGTTTGTGTCGCGGCACCCACGTAGTGGCTCGAACCGAAGTCCATGAGGAATGCCTGCCCGTCGGCCTCGCGCACCAGCACGTTGTGCCCTTTGACGTCCCGGTGCAGCCCCCCGGCCGTGTGGGTGGCTTCGAGCGCCCGCGCCAGCCTCGCGAGCAGGGCCATCACCTGCCGCGACGTGGGACGGTGCTCGTTGGCCCAATCGTAGAGCGGCGTGCCCTCCACCCAGTCCATCGCGAGGTAGGGGTGGGGCGGTCCCTTGGCGGGTTGCCAATGCCCGGTCGCTCGCAACCGGGGAACGGCGGGGTGATGGATGCGGGACAGCAGCTCGGCCTCGCGCGCGAAGCGTTCGTCCCGGGCATGCAGGGCCAGCTTGAGGGCCACCGTGTGCGTGCCCGCGACGTGCCGGGCCCGGTAGACGGCGCCGTAGGTGCCTCGGCCTCGCAGGTCCATGAGGCGCCACGGGCCCACCCGGGTTCCGGGTGGAAGTCGGGCCGGATTCAGGAAAGGGAGCCTCATGCAGGCAGAGGCTACTTCCTGAGTAGTCAGCTTGCACCGGAATCTGTGAGGTCAAGGCGGCTCGCAGGGAAGAAGTCGAGAAGGCGCAGCGCGCGAAAAGCGACGCAACCCGCGGCCGCGGGGCGGCGGTTGCCGCGCGCCTCACTTGCCATCACCTTGACGCAATGTGCCGATGCCGGATGGAGTGTCGGCCTGGTCTCCTTCCGGGGGAGGGCGTGTCCATGGCGAGTGTGGTGCCTGCTTACGCGGAGTGGTCCAATCTGGAGCGCCGAATCCGGGCGCTCGTTCCCGAGGCGTTCGACCCGTCTGGCCGAGTGCTCAACCTCATCGCGGGTGAATGGGGGCATCCCGGAAAGGGGAAGCCCTACCTGTCCCCGGTGGATGGCACCGTCCTGGGCCGCCTGCCCATGATTGATGCGAACACCGCGCGCGTCGCCGCGAGCGCCGCCGCCGCGGAGGCACGGACCTGGGCCCACCAGGACCTCGATGCGCGCAAGGAGCGCGTCACCCAGTGCCTGTCCCTGCTGCGTGAGCAGCGCGAGCTGCTGGCCCTCATCCTGGCCTGGGAGATTGGCAAGCCGGTGCCACAGGCCCGCGTCAGCGTGGACCGCTGTATCACCGGCGTGGAGTGGTACGTTTCCCAAATCGAGCCCATGGTGGAGGGCCGCCGTCCGCTGGGGCTCATCTCCAACATCGCCTCATGGAACTACCCGCTGTCGGTGCTGGTCCACGCGGTGCTGGTCCAGGTGCTCGCGGGCAACAGCGCCATCGCCAAGACGCCCACGGATGGTGGGCTCTATTCGCTGACCCTCTGCATGGGGCTCGCGCGCCGCTGCGGGCTGCCTGTGTCGCTCATCAGTGGCTCGGGCGGACAGCTCAGCGACGCGCTGGTGCGCAATCCGGAGATCGCCTGCCTGTCCTTCGTGGGCGGCAAGGCGAACGGGCGGGACATCGCGGCCAGCCTCTATGACCGCAACAAGCGCTACATGCTGGAGATGGAAGGGGTGAATGCCTACGGCATCTGGCACTTCAGCGACTGGGACGGGCTGGCGAAGCAGCTCAAGAAGGGCTTCGAGTACGGCAAGCAGCGCTGCACCGCGTACCCGCGCTTCGTCGTGGAGCGGAGCCTGATGCCGCGCTTCCTGGAGACGTACCTGCCCGTCGTCTCCGCCCTGAAGGTGGGGCACCCGCTGCTGGCGGAGACTCCGGATGGCGAGCCACCCGCGCTCGACTTCGGCCCGCTCATCAACAGCCAGAAGGTCGAGGAGTTGCACGGCCTGATGAGCGAGGCGGAGGGCCGCGGCGCCGTGCCCCTCTTCGCCGGGAGGCTGGACTCGGAGCGCTTCCTGCCGGACCAGGACGTCTCCGCGTACCTGGCCCCGCACGCGCTGCTGCACGTGCCGCGCAACTGCAAGCTCTACCACGGCGAGCCCTTCGGCCCCGTGGACACGCTGGTCGTCGTGGACAGCGAGGAGGAGCTCATCGCGGAGATGAACGTGTCCAACGGCTCGCTGGTCGCCTCCATCGCCTGCGACGAGCCCGACACGTGCAAGCGCGTCTCCACCGAGCTGCGCGCCTTCAAGGTCGGCCACAACGGGCCGCGCTCGCGCGGAGACCGGGACGAGGTCTTCGGCGGCATCGGTGGTTCGTGGAAGGGGTGCTTCGTGGGCGGCAAGTACCTGGTCCAGGCCGTCACCGAGGGCGAACCCGGCGAGCGGCTGCACGGCAACTTCCACGACTACACGCAGCTCCCCGACACGCGCTGAAGCGGGCTCATCGTCTGCTCGGGCGTCTGGCGCCGCGCACCTCGGCCGCGAACAGTTCCGCGGCGGGCGTGCGCGGCGCGCCTTTTCGCCACAGGAGCGCTGCAAGTTCGGCCCGGGGCGCGGGGGAGAGCCGCTTCACCACCAGCCCCGCGGCATCCGCGAGTTGAGGCTCCGGGAGCACCGTCACCGCGAGCCCCGCGCGAACGGTGGCCAGCACCGTGGCCACGGCGTTCGACTCCAACGCGACATGCGGCGCAATCCGGATGGCGGCGAACCAGGCATCCACGCGGGCTCGCACGCGCAAACCTCTGGAGAGCAGCGCGAAGGGCTCCTGGGCCAGGGGCTTCGCGCCCACGGTCTCCAGCTTCGCCAGGGGATGTCCCTTGGCGACCACCAGCGCCAGCTTGCTGTCGAAGACGGGCTCCGCCTCCAGGTCCGGTGAGCGCGCGGGCGCGTAGCCCAACCCCACGTCGAGACGGCCATCCGCCAGCCGCCGCTCCACCCGCCGCACCACGGCTTCCTCCGCGCTCAGCACCAATCCAGGGTGCCTTCGCAGCACGGCGGCGAGCGCGGGCAGCACGACGCCTCGCATGCTGGGCGGGTAGCCCACGCGCAGGGCGCCGGTGGTGAGGCCTCGCAGCGCGCCCACGGCGACCCTGCCCGCGTCCACGTCCTCCAGCGCTCGCGAGGCGTAGGTGCGGAACAGCTCGCCGGCCTGCGTCAGGCGCACGCCGCTCCGGGCGCGCTCGAAGAGGGGCGCGCCGAGCTCCTCCTCGAGCTGGCGAATCTGCTGCGACAGCGTGGGCTGTGAGACGTGGACGCGCCTGGCGGCCTGCCCGAAGTGCAGGGTGTCCGCGACGGCGGAGAAGTAGCGGAGGTGGCGCAGTTCCATGGCGTCATCATAGGCATTGCCTATCGAGGCCATGGGAACAAACGAATGTACCAATCATGGCCCGCGCGTAAGTGTTCTCCCATCGCGAGGTCGTGAAGGAGGCACCCGATGAAGGCGGCAGACCTGTTCGTCAAAGCGTTGGAAGCGGAGGGCGTGCGCAGCGTCTTCGGGCTTCCGGGAGAGGAGAACCTGGACGTCATCGAGGCCATGCGGGCCGCGGGCATGCGACTGGTGCTCACCCGCCATGAGCAGGCCGCGGGCTTCATGGCGGCCACGTATGGGCGGCTCACCGGCCGCGCGGGCGTCGTCCTGTCGACGCTGGGGCCCGGGGCGACCAACCTCGTCACGGCCGCCGCCTACGCGCAGCTTGGCGCCATGCCCATGGTGATGGTCACCGGGCAGAAGCCCATCCGGGCCGGCAAGCAGGGCCACTTCCAGATTGTCGACGTGGTGGGGATGATGCGCCCCCTGACGAAGCTGACGCGCACGCTCGTGTCGGCGGAGCATGTTCCTTCGGCCGTGCGTGAGGCGTTCCGCCGCGCCGAGGAGGAGCGCCCCGGCGCGACGCACCTGGAGCTGCCGGAGGACGTGGCCCGGGAGTCGACCGACGCCGTGCTGCTGGCGCCCAGCGCCCATCGCCGGCCCGTAGCGGATGAGGCGTCCATCGCGCTGGCCGTGGAGGCGATTGCTTCCGCTCGCCGGCCCTTGCTCATGATTGGCGCGGGCGCCAACCGCAAGCTCACGTCGGAGATGCTGCGCGTCTTCGTGGACAAGACGGGCATTCCCTTCTTCAGCACGCAGATGGGCAAGGGCGTCGTGGACGAATCGCATCCGCTGTGGCTGGGCACGGCGGCGCTGTCGGAAGGGGACTTCGTCCACCGCGCCATCGAGGCCTCGGACTGCATCATCAACGTGGGCCACGACGTCATCGAGAAGCCGCCGTTCTTCATGCGCGACAGCCGCCGCACGGTGGTGCACCTCAACTTCTCTTCGGCGGCGGTGGACCCCGTCTACTTCCCGCAACTGGAGGTGACGGGCGACATCGCGAACGCGGTGTGGCGCATCGGTGAAGGGCTGGGGCCTCGCGCGCACTGGGACTTCGCGCCCTTCGAGAAGTTCCGCTCGGGACTCGAGGCGCAGCTCGCGCACGGTGGGGATGACGACCGCTTCCCCATCTACCCCGCGCGGCTCGTCGCCGAGCTGCGGCGCGCGCTGCCGGACGACGGCATCGTGTGCCTGGACAACGGCATGTACAAGCTGTGGTTCGCTCGCTACTACCGCACGCGCCGGCCCAACACGTTGCTGCTCGACAACGCGCTGGCGACGATGGGGGCAGGGCTGCCTTCGGCCATCGCGGCGAAGCTGGTGCATCCCCGCCGCAAGGTGGTGGCGGTCTGCGGAGACGGCGGGTTCATGATGAACTCGCAGGAGCTGGAGACGGCCGTTCGGCTGGGCCTGGACCTGACGGTGGTCGTCGTGCGCGACGACGGCTACGGGATGATTCGCTGGAAGCAGGGGGAGATGGGCCTGCCGGACTTCGGCATGGCGCTGGGGAACCCGGACTTCGTTCGCTACGCGGAGGCGTATGGGGCCCACGGCCACCGGCCGACCAGCGCGACGGAGTTCGGCGCGACGCTGGCTCGCTGCCTGGCGTCGAGCGGCGTCCACGTCATCGACGTGCCCATCGACTACTCGGACAACGCGCGGGCGCTCGGCGCGGGCGCGGAGGAACTCGCCGCGCTCTGAGGGGGACGGCGGTTCGCGAACACTGGAGGAACACCATGCTGGCTGAACGTTATCCGTACTACCTGGCCAACCGGCCCCGGCAGCCCAACGCGGAGCTGGCTGTCACCCACAAGTACTCGGGCGAGGTTGTGACGCACGTCGCGGTCGCGGACGCCGCGGCTGTCGAGGAAGCCATCGCCGCCGCCGTGCGCGCCGCAGAGCCCATGCGAAAGCTGGCGCCGTACGCGCGGCAGGCGGTGCTCGAACACTGCGTGCGCCGATTCCGCGAACGCGCGGAGGAGCTGGCCCTGGCGCTCTGCATCGAAGCAGGCAAGCCGCTGCGCGACGCGCGGGGAGAGGTGGACCGGCTCATCGACACCTTCAAGGCCGCCGCCGAGGAGGCCGTGCGCGGCGGGGGCGAGGTGCTGAACCTGGAGGTGTCGAAGCGCGCCGTGGGCTACCGGGGCTTCACCCAGCGCGTGCCGGTGGGGCCGTGCTCGTTCATCACCCCGTTCAACTTCCCGCTCAACCTGGTGGCGCACAAGGTGGCGCCGGCCATCGCCGCGGGCTGTCCGTTCATCCTCAAGCCTTCGGACCGCACGCCGGTGAGCGCGCTCATCATGGCGGAGGTCCTGGCGGAGACGGAGCTGCCCGAGGGGGCTTTCTCCGTGCTGCCCGTGCGGCTGGAGGACATCGGGTCGCTCATCGAGGACGACCGGCTGAAGCTGCTCTCGTTCACGGGCTCGGAGAAGGTGGGCTGGGAGCTGAAGGCGCGGGCGGGCCGGAAGAAGGTGGTGCTGGAACTGGGCGGCAATGCGGCGTGCGTGGTGGACGAGGCGCCGGGCGCGCCGCTGGACTTCATCGCGGACCGGGTGGCGCAGGGGGCCTTCTTCCAGGCGGGGCAGAGCTGCATCTCGGTGCAGCGCGTGCTGATCCATGCGTCGCTGTACGACGCGCTCCGGGAGAAGCTCGTCGAACGGGCGAAGGCGTTGCGTCCAGGTCATCCGTCGGACGAGGCCACGACGCTGGGGCCCATGATTGACGAGCCCGCGGCGCGGCGCCTGGAGGGCTGGATTCAGCAAGCCGTCCAGCGTGGAGCGCGGGTGCTCACGGGCGGAGGACGGCGGGGCTCGGTGCTCGATGCCACGGTGCTGGAGGGGGTTCCAGAGGATGCATCGCTGAGCAGCGAGGAGGCCTTCGGCCCGGTCGTCCTGCTCCAGTCCTTTGTCGACTTCGACGACGCCCTGGCTCAGGTGAACAGCGGGCGCTTCGGACTCCAGGCGGGCCTCTTCACGCAGGACCTGTCGCGGGCGATGAAGGCCTGGGATGAACTGGAGGTGGGCGGAGTCGTCGTGGGCGACGTGCCGAGCTTCCGCGTCGACACCATGCCCTACGGGGGCGTGAAGGGCTCGGGCATCGGCCGCGAGGGCGTGAAGTACGCCATCGAGGACATGACGGAGCTTCGGCTGCTGGTGCTGCGTCAGGCGTGAGCGCTTGGAGACGCTCCCTTCAAAAGGGGACGAAGCAGTCGCGTGCGAAGGGGCATGCACCCACTTCAGTGAGATGAGTCGACGGGCCAAGGACCCCACGGAGACCGTGGGGCCACGGGCGCCACGTCGAGTTTCAGACTCGGTGACGACCTTACGTGCAGCCTTCTTCGGAGCGCTGCTTCGTGAAGTAGAAACCACCCACGGGGGGAACGTCTTCCCCGCGCGCGCTCAGCTTCGGGGCGTGAGCAGCAGCGCGCCCGAAGCAGGCATTGCCACCTCGAGCCGCGTCCCCGCGGCGCGGATGCGGACATCTCGTTCGCCCAGCAGGTCCTTCAGGGACGCATGCCTGGACAGGTTTGCGTAGGCCTGGGGGAGAGACAGGCGCAGCGTCCTGGCGGGCCCGAAGTTCAGCACGACGAGCACGGGCTCGCTCGCTCCGTCCTGATGGCGCAGGTAGGCCATCGCGGAGGGGTTGTCCTTCACGGGGACCGGCACCCAGGCGCCACCAGCGAGCGCGGGGTGCGTGTCCCGCAGGTCGATAAGCTTCCGGTAGTGCTCCCGCAGGCCGTGTGGGTCCTCGTCCCAGGAGAGGGGCGGCGGCTCCTGGTAGGGCTCGTACTCGGCGCCCACCTCGTCGCCCGTGTAGACAATGGGGATGCCGGGCAGGGTGAGCAGCAGCGCGGCGGCCACCCGCGTCGAGCCGGGGCCATGGCGGCCGATGAAGCGCTTCGCCGTGTCGTTGTTGTTGAGGAAGCGGGCCACGCGGTCCTCGGGCGTCTGCCCGCCCTTCAGGGCCGCGTACAGCTTCGGAGCCACCTGCTGGCGGTCCTCGAAGACGCCCTCCCAGGCCCAGTGGCCCAGCGAGGCGCTCCAGTCATACGCCGCATTGAAGCCGTTGCGCACGAAGTACGGGTCATGCGCGCTCGCCTCCGCGAGCAGGTACACGTCTGACTTCTCCTTCCGCAGCGCAGTGGACAGGTCGCACCAGAAGCCAGGGCGCCGCTCCTTCACGCCCCAGGCCACGTCCACGCGGAAGCCATCCACGTCGAACTCGCGGACCCAGTACTGGAAGGCCCGGTGCACCATCGCGGTGACCTTCGGGTTGTCGTAGTTGAGGTTCGGCAGGTGCTTCCAGTCGAAGTAGTGCGTCGGCTGCCCCTGGGCGTCGCGGTCGTAGTAGCCGTAGTACGGCGACTGCTTGCCCTTAGCGAGCACGTCCCGGAAGTACGGGTGCGCGTTCGACGTGTGGTTGGGCACGAAGTCCATCATCACCTTCATGCCGCGCGCGTGCGCCTGGTCGATGAGCTCCTTGAAGTCGGCCTTCGTGCCGTAGTCGGGGCGGACGTCGAAGTAGTCGGTGACGGCGTAGCCGAAGTCCCCCGGGTCCGTCGTCGTGTTCACCGGTGACAGCCAGAGCACGTCGATGCCCAGGTCTCGCAGGTAGTCCAGCTTCGCGGTGACGGCCTTGAAGGGCTGCTCGCCGAAGAGGGGCGGGACGACGCCGTACACGACGGCGCCTCGAATCCAGTCCGGGTCCTGTACGGGGCCACAGGTTCGGGCCTCGGCACGCGCTACAGGCGGGGCGGTGTTCCGAGCGGCTTCCGCGGGCATGCCCGCGAGGGAGAGGAGGCTCAGCGAGAGCAGGGCGGCCAGGCGGCGGGAGAGGGCGTTGAGCATGGGGCGTCAGGGGCCGGACATCGGCGTTGGGCCCGGAACGCGGCGCCGCCTCCGGAATCTTCCTTCGCGTCGACCTGTGGCGGGGGGACGGCTGCTGGCGATATGAGACACTGCGCAAGCCACCGCACCCATGGACGAGAAGCGCTACCCCATCCCGGCCGGGCTCCACCGGGTGGAGCAGGACATCCAGAAGAGCCGGTTCATCACCACGGCCGCCCATGCGCCCACCGTGGAGGAGGCGAAGGCCTTCATCGCCCGCGTCCGCGAGGAGTTCGCCGACGCCACCCACAACTGCTGGGCCTTCGTCGTCGGGCCTCCGGGCTCCACCGCCCAGGTGGGCATGAGCGACGACGGCGAGCCCCATGGGACGGCCGGCCGGCCCATGCTCACCGCCCTGCTCCACGGGGGCGTGGGCGACGTGGCCATGGTCGTCACCCGGTACTTCGGTGGGACGCTGCTCGGGAAGGGCGGGCTGGTGCGCGCCTATACCGCTGGCGTCCAGCAGGCGCTCGAAAGCCTCCCCACCACGGAGCGTGTGCGCAAGACGCGACTGGCCGTCGAGGTGGAGTACACCCACGTCGACGGGCTGCGCCGCCTGCTGCCATCCTACGAGGTGCAGGTGCTGGCGGAGGAGTATTCAGCCACCGTGGGGTACCGGCTGGAGCTGCCCGTCACCCAGGTGGAGGCCCTGCGGACCGCGTTGAACGACCTGACAATGGGACAGGTGCTCGTCGAGCCGCTCGATTCGGACGATTGACCCTGGGCCATGGAGGGGAGAGCCTGCGGCCCGATGAGCGCTGGCCCCGACCTCTTCTCCGCCTCTGTCGACGTGAATCGCTTCGCGCCCCTGGCGGAGCGGATGCGGCCTCGCACGCCTGACGAGTTCATCGGCCAGTCCCACCTGCTGGGCCCGGGCCGTCCGCTGCGCCAGCTCATCGAGCGCAAGGCCATCGTGTCCTCCCTCTTCTGGGGGCCTCCGGGCGTGGGGAAGACGACGCTCGCGCGGATGATGGCCACCGGTGTGGACGCGGAGTTCGTCATCCTCTCCGCCGTGTCGGACGGCATCCCCCGCATCCGCGAGGTGGTGGCCGAGGCCGAGCGCCTGCGCAACCAGTACAGTCGCCGCACCGTCCTCTTCGTCGACGAAATCCACCGCTGGGCGAAGAACGTGCAGGAGCAGGCGCTGCCCCACGTGGAGAGCGGCCTCTTCGTCCTCCTGGGCGCCACCACGGAGAACGTCAGCTTCGAGGTCCGCCCCGCGCTCGTCAGCCGGTGCCGCGTGTTCCAGCTCAAGGAGCTCACCGTCGCGGACATCCAGTCGGCGCTGACGCGGGCGCTCAGTGACTCGAAGCGGGGCTTGGGTGCGCGCAACCTGACGGTGGGGGAGGAGGCGCTGACGCTGCTGGCGAAGGGCGGCGTGGGCGATGTGCGCAAGGCGCTGGGCGCGCTGGAGCTGGCGGCCAGCCTCACCGCGGACGGCGCGGAGATTACGCCCGAGACGGCGCGCGAGGCAGTGGGCACCAGCCTGTCCCGGCACGACAAGGACGGCGACCAGCACTACGACTTGCTGAGCGCGCTGCAGAAGTCGTGCAGGGGCTCCAACGTCCAGGGCGCCGTCTTCTGGGCGGCGAAGCTGCTCCAGACGGGCGACGTGGCGTCACTGTGGCGACGGCTCAAGGTGATTGCCGTGGAGGACGTGGGCATGGCGATGCCAGAGGCCATCAGCATCGTGCGTGACTGCGAGGAAGCCTTCCACGCCATGGGCATGCCGGAGGGGCGCATCTGCGTGGCGCACGCCGTCGTCCTGCTGGCCACGGCGAAGAAGAGCAACCGTGCCTATGCGGCGCTGGACGCGGCGATGGCGGCGCTCCAGGAGCATCCCAACGCGGAGCCTCCGCTTCACATCCGCAACGCGCCCACCGAGCTGATGAAGGAGCTGGGGCACGGCAAGGGCTACCAGACGCCCTGGAACTTCAAGGACCACTACGTGCCCGGGCAGACGTACCTGCCCGCCCCGCTGGAGCGTTCCGTCTTCTACCGCCCGAGCAAGGAAGGCTACGAGGCGGAGATTCATGAGCGCATGAGCCACTGGTGGCGCGAGGACAAGGCGTCCCGAGGCGAGTAGGGCAGGCAGCCCCCGCGGGCCGGATTCTGCCGTCCGGTGCGCAATGCTCCTGCGCAGTAGTGCCGGTTGTTCATCCAGAGACGCCCTCCCAACTTGTTGCTCAATGAGCACACGGCGGTTCGCCGTCTCAGAGGGGGAATCATGATGAACACTCGCAGGTCCACGTTGGTGCAAGGTGTGTTGTCCGCGGCGGTCGCGGTCCTCGCTGTCCCGGTCGCCAGGGCGGCAATGCCCCCCGCGCCTCCGACTGACTGCTCGGTGGCGGGCGGCTACACACAACGCAACCTCGTGGGCAACAGTCCGGCGCTTGGCGCCGAGCATGTCGATCCGCACCTCGTCAACGCCTGGGGGCTTGCCTTCAACCCGATGGGCATCGCGTGGGTGGCGAACGAGGGCACGGGCACCTCAACGCTGTATGACGGCAACGGGGTTCAGCAGCCCCTCATCGTGAGCATCCCCGCGCCGCCAGGAAAGACCGAGTCGGCAGAGCCCACCGGCGTGGTGTTCAATGGCTCGGAAGCATTCGTCGTGACGGGGACAGGTGTCTCGGGGCCCGCTCGCTTCATCTTCGCTACGGAGGAGGGCGTCCTGGCCGCCTGGGCACCCGCGGTGGACGAGGCCTCTGCCAAGATCGTGGCGGACAACTCCGCGATGGGCTCTGTGTACAAGGGGCTGGCGATGGCCGGCACCGGAGCGGATGCGAGGCTGTACGCGGCGGACTTCCGGAACAATCGAATCGACGTCTTCAACTCCAGCTTCACGCCCATGCCGATGCCGGGCGCCTTCGCGGACCCGTCTCTGCCCGCCGGGTACGCGCCCTTCAACATCCAGGACATCGAGGGCACCCTCTATGTCTCGTATGCGCAGCAGGACGAGGATCGTTCGGATGATGTCCCCGGCGCAGGCGCGGGCTACATCAACGCCTTCGACATGAACGGGCAGTTGCTGCGGCGGTTCGCTTCTCAGGGCGCGCTCAATGCGCCGTGGGGAATGGCCCTGGCGCCGGCGGGCTTCGGGCAGTTCAGCAACCACCTGCTGGTGGGCAACTTCGGGGATGGCGCCATCAACGCGTATGACCCTGCCTCCGGCACCTGGGCAGGCGCGCTCACTCGGCCGGACGGACAGCCTGTCAAGGTCGACGGACTCTGGTCCTTGCACTTCGGCACTGGCGGACAGGGCCTGCCCGCCGAGACGCTCTTCTTCACGGCGGGGCCCGCGGACGAGGATCAGGGCCTCTATGGCCGGCTCGACATGACGCCCGTGTGTCCGCAGGGCGGCCTGCCCCCGTGGAAGGCGCCTCGCGGGCCTGAGGCGCAGTGAGCGGGATGCGAGCATGGCGGCGCGGGCCGGAGCACGGTGCTCCGGCCCGCGCTGTCACGTGGGGCGCTACGAGGTGAAGGCGCGTCTCAGGGCTGCTGCGAGCCGCTGCCTCCGTAGCCCTGGTCCTGCAACTGCTGCCAGTGCGCCTTGGCCTGATCTTCGCGCTGGAGGTTGGCGTCCACCTGGCGCTGCTGAGCCGCCGCCTTTCGCCGGGCGTCGGCGACGGCGCTGGAGAAGTCCCCTGGGGACAACTCTTTCGCCCGGACGTCCGCGTTGGCGTTGACGGCTTCGTACTTCGCCTGTTCGAGCTGGGCGTCGGCCACGTCCAGCTCCCGCTGGCGCATGACCTCCAGCGACTTCAACGTCGTCACCGCGTCGTCGCGCCAGGCAGTTTCCGCCTCGGCCAGGGTGAGGGCGTTCTGGGCCGTGCAGGCGGCGTTCTGGGCCCGCTCGATGGCCGCGACGTCACCCGTTGCCTGCGCGGCCTCGAGTGCTGCCTCGCTTGCTTCGTGGCGGGACTTCGCGGCGTCCTCGTTGCGTTGGGCGACCTCTCGCTCCGCCTCGGCGTCCTGTCTGGCCACCTGGGTGCGGGTGATCTGCTCCCGGGCATGGTCCTCCGTGAGCTGCGCCTCGCGCACGTTTCCCAGCTCGCCGGGTGGGACGCGCGCCACCCATTGCTTATCCACCTTCGCGCTGGAGCGATGGGAGGCACAGCCCCCCAACAGCATCACGGCCGTGCCGGCCATCCCCAGGTACATGCGACGCCTGCCTGGCTGCGCCATGCCTTCCTCCCGGTCATAGGGTCCTGTCCGAAACTGTGCGCATCTGGGGGGAGGGTGAAAGCAGCGGCGCACCGCTCGGCGCGCCACACGCCCCTGCCCACGGGGCAGGGGCCGAGCGCGCACGCCGAACGCCGCGCGCTAGCGGGGAGCGAGCAGGGCTTCGAAGAGCGTGCGCGGGTCCAGCCCGGGGGGCAGTCCGGAGACGCCGCCGTCGTTCACCTCGACCACCGCCCAGCCCCCGTCCTGGAGCATGGCCACGTCCAGGGTGATGAAGGGCGAGTCGATGCGCCGCGCCAGGGGCTCGAAGCCGGTGAAGTCGGGCACGTCGACGTCGAACTCGTGGTACGGCTCGGCTGCGAGGAGCCGGCCGCCTCCGAAGAAGAGCCGGAACTCGAGGTGGGCCGGGCCCGCGGGTGTCCGTCCGTACGTCTTGAAGGGGAGGAACTTCCGGACGACGAGGCCCCGCTCGAAGCGGTCTCCGCGCTCGTCGACCAGGTTGGCGCAAATCTGTTCGAAGCGCGCCTGCGTCGTGCCCTCGGGGATGAAGCAGGCGTCATCCCAGCGCTCCTTGGCCGACTTCACGTGGTCCTTCACCAGCCAGGGCTGCGAGCCGAGCGCCTGGGCCGCGTGCCAGGCTTCCGCCGCGTCCATGCCCTCCGTCCAGACGCTGCGGGCGGTGTAGCGGGAGAGCCGGGGGTACCAGTTGGGCAGGTAGAGCGCCGCCGCGTACTGCTCGGGCGTCGTCGTCAGCCGGTGCCCCAGGGCGGACACGGCTTCGTCCAGTGCGGTGTACTCCTCTTCCGTCAGCATCCAGCCGCGATAGAGGAGCCGGAGCCTGCCGCGCTCAGGGAGGGTGGAGAGCGCCTGCTCGGCATTGCCGGAGAGGAGGGCACCCAGGTCTGCCTGGTAGGTGTCGATCCCCAGCGCTTCGGCCGCGTCGGCCTCCACGTCGAAGGGGTCGTCCTGGGTGGGATTCCGGCCGAAGAGGATGGCGCGCGCGTGAGACGGACGTCGGGAGCCTGGCATCCAGAAGCCTCGCATCAAGGGTGGCGGTGTGTGGGGGGCACCTCCGACGCGTGCGCGCGCGAACCCTGACACGGCCAGATGACGCCCTGTCCGGAGCGCTCTGGCCCGGTCCCCGCGCGGATTTCGCGGGGACCGGACGCGGGACGCTCAGTCCCCCAGCGCGTCGTACCGGACCAGCCGGAAGCGGGCGCCCTGCGCCTCGCGGATGCGGGCCGCCAGCTTCTCGTGCAGCTCCGGCGTCCAGGCGCTCCACCGCTGGAAGAAGGCCGCGGTGGCCGCCTTGTCACCGCCGTGCTGGAGCGCGAGCACCTTCTCCAGCAGGGACGTCACGACGGCCGGGTACTTGTCGTACTGGATGCTCAGGCGCGCCGTCTGCGGGTCCGCCTGGAGGAGGCCGTGCTCCAGGAACCAGTTGAACTGCACCAGTTGCATGCGCTGGTAGGGCTGGTCCTCGCGCGGGCGCACGTTCTGGAGCGTGCGGCGGATGCCGGAGGCCTGCACCGCGCGCAGCCCGGCGGCGTCGAGCGTGCCCTTCTTGTGGAAGTCATGCAGCGAGAAGAGGCTCACCAGGTCCGCCTTCATCTCCTCCACGGCGCCCGCGTAGTCCTCCAGCGCGTCGTCCAGCGTGCGCCCCTTCTGGTCCCGGTCTGGCCCCAGGTAGTGGCCCACCTCGTGCCAGAGGGTGCGCTGGAAGTTGCCTTCGGAGACCAGCTCCTTGGCGTGGGCGTCCACCACTGCGGCGCGCCAGATGCGCTCGTCGGACGCGAAGAGGTCCGGGTTCCGCATGATGTTCTCCCGCAGGAGGATGGTGCGGCCATAGCGGCGCGCGGCGAGCGCGTCGTTGGGGAGGATGCTCGCGGTGTTGGTGCCGCGCGACTGGCCGAAGTCGGCGATGACGTCGTAGACGCCCACGGGGATGTCCTCGCGCACGCGCTTCTTCGCGGCGTAGGGCAGCGCGTCCTCCACCGCCTGGAGCCCGCCCAGGCGCTTGCGCAGCTCCTGTGTGGCCGCCTCGTTGCTCAGCAGCACCGACAGGCTGTGGAACGCCTTCACGCCGAAGAGCGCGTCGTCATACGTCTCATACGCGCCCAACTGCACGTTGAGCTTCTGGAAGCGGCCCGTCACCCAGGCCGCGTCGCCGCTCTCGTAGTCGTTGGTGAGCAGGTCGCGCGCGCGGTTGCGCAGGTAGCGCGCCAGCTCCACGTCGCTGGCCTCCAGCCGCTGCGCCGCGCGCATCACCAGCCCGTAGGCCTTCACCAGCTCCGGCCCATAGGCCACGGCATAGGGCACCGCGTAGAGCGCCTTGGCGTCGGGCCGCTTCGCCTTCGCTTGCAGGGCCTGGCGCAGGCCCGGATGCAGCGTGTCCAGCACCGGGTGCGTCTGGAGGACCTTCACGTCCTGGCGCAGGTTGGCGGCCGTGGCGCGGCGAACCACCGTCTTCTCGCTCAGCAGGGACTGGCGCTCGCCGGGGTTCGCGGCCAGGAAGGCGTCCACCTCCGCCCGGGTGACGTCCACCGGGTACACGTTGCGCGCGGACACCTGCGCGTCCACCGGGAGGAACGCCTCCCGCGCGTTGCTCAGGGTGCTGGCGATGGGGCCCTGGTACAGGCGGTACAGCGTGAGCAGGTCCTGCGTGCGCTTGGGGCTGCCCAGCTTCTTGTCCAGCGCCTCCAGCTTCGCGCGAGCCGGGAGCGCCTGATGGTGGCGTGAGGACTCGTAGAGCCCCTGGAAGATGGCGCCCACCTCCAGCAGGTCCTTCACCGCCGCCTGCTCGTCGGGCGTGAGGCGGGCGAGGTCCGGCGACAGGCGGACCTCCTGCGTCTTGGCGAGGACTTCGGCCACCTTCTCCTCTGGCCAGTAGCCCGGAGGCAGGGTGGGGGAAGGACGGCTGGGGGCGGCAGCTTGTGCCGACAGCGCCAGGAGAGCGGCGGCGCCCAGAGACAGCGCGTGGGGGATTCGCATGGCGCGCAAGACTGCCACGGAGGTGGGCGTATTCCCCACGGCTTCGGTTGGATTGCGTCACGCATGGGTGACGTCCTGTGCGCCGGGCAAGTCTTGCGCTACATGGTGCGCATGAAACTCAAACTTCCCTTGTTTCTTTCGCTATCCACGGTTCTCCCGGCGCTGATCAGCTGTGGAGCCCCGACGTCCACGGACACCGCGCACGAGGCCGTCGTGCTCGGAACGCAGGCCCAGGCGCTGGCCACCGGTACGCCCGCCGCGGAGGGTGTGCTGTCCTTCCTCAACGACTCCTCCATCTCCTACACCGTGCTGGACCTGGAGGTGCCGCTGGACGCCCCGGCGGCACAGGCGCTGATTGACTTCCGCGAGGGGCCGGATGGCGTGCTCCACACGGGCGATGACCGCCGCTTCGTGAGCATCGAGCAGGTGGACGCGGTGCCGTACGTGGGCCCCGCGGCGCTCGCGGCGCTGGAGGCGTACGCCAAGGGCACGGGCCGCGTGGAGATGCCGGTCGACGGACACGTGGGGATCTTCCACGGGGTGGCCTTCAACGTGGCGGAGGCCCGCCGCGCCATCCTCGCCGCGAACACGGAGAGCGCGTCGAACCTGGAGACTGTCTTCGGCATCCCCGCGGCGGCGGTGCAGAGCCTGGTCGCGGCGCGTCCCATCCTCCACATGGTGCAGCTGTCGCGGCTGGCGAACGTGGACGCCGTCACGATGGGGCAGCTCAAGGCCCACACGCAGCAGGCGGCCGAAGGTGACCCGTGCACGGGCCCTGGCATCTGTCAGCCCGGGCTCGTCTGTGAGGGCCGGCCCGGTGACGGCTCCAGCCCCTATGGCCGCTGCGTGGACACCTCTCCCCTCGCGGGCAACGGGGACGTGTGCTCCCGCTTCGTGGCGTGCCCGTCGGCGGAGCTCATCTGCATCGGTCTGGCGTCCGGCTGGGTGGAGGGCTACTGCGCCCCGGCGTGGATGGGCGCCTCCTTCACCGAGTACTCGGACCTGCGGCTCCAGTCGACGAGCCCGCTGTTGACGGCGCCGCTCGTCGTGGTGGGGCTGGCCACGGTGCCCATGGACATCAACGTGGAGCTGGACATCGTCCACACCGCGCCGCACCGGCTGGTGCTGACGCTGGAGGACCCGGGTGGTGAGACGGCCCTGCTGTGGGACGGCCCGAACGAGGGCACGCCGCCCTCGCGCATCGTCGTGACGCGGGGCATTCCGCGCGACGGCAGCATCAACGGCCAGTGGAAGCTGCACGTCGCCAACCCGTCCGGCGTGGGCAGCGGCACGCTGCGCTCGTGGACGCTGAAGCTCACCAGCCGCTACGACTGAGCCGGCTGTTTCGCGGTGGGCCTTCGCGCTTCGAGGGCCCACCGCGCGTTTCACGGTGGCTACGCGGGCCGGCTGGCGTCCGCGTGTCGATGACGGCGTTCAGCGCCGGGTTGACGCGGTGGATGGCCTCCGTCGCCACCCGGAGCAGCTCGTCGGGCGTGACTTTCTTCCGGCGTACCTGAATCCCTCACAGGCGCCTCAGCCCGTCGCCTGGGTGCGCTCCTCCCGTTGTGCATTCACCAGCGACGCGTAGGTGCCCTGGCGCTCCAGCAGCTCCTGGTGCCGGCCGACCTCCACCACCTGGCCGGCCTCCATGACGAGGATGGTGTCGGCGTTGCGCACCGTGCTGAGCCGGTGGGCGATGACGACGCGCGTGCACTTCAGGGACGCCAGCGCCTGCTGCACGTACGCCTCGGTGGTGGCGTCCAGGGCGCTGGTCGCTTCATCGAGCAGGAGGATGGCGGGCCTGCGCACCAGGGCGCGCGCCAGGGCCAGTCTCTGCCGCTGGCCACCGGACATGGAGAGGCCCCGGTCTGTCAGCGGTGTGTCGTACTGCATGGGCATGGCCATGATGTCGTCGTGGATGTGGGCCAGCTTCGCCGCCTCCACGACACGGTCCATGTCCAGGTCCGGGTCGCTCAGGGTGATGTTCTCCCGCAGCGACGCGTTGAAGAACGAGGCATCCTGCAACACCACGCCCAGTTGGCTGCGCACCGCGCGCAGGTCCAGCTCGCCCAGCTCCGCGCCGTCGTACCGGACGTGTCCGGAGGTGGGCAGGTAGAGCCCCAGCAGCAGGTGCGCCAGGGTGCTCTTGCCCGCGCCCGAACGGCCGACGAGCGCCACCATCTGCCCTGGCTCCACGCTGACCGTCACGCCTTGCACCACCCAGGCGGAGTGGGGGTTGTAGCGGAAGCGCACGTCCTCCAGGGTGACGGCGCCGCGCAGCGTGGGCGCGCGGCCCCGGTGCGCCGCGTCGCGTTCGGGGGGCGTGTCCAGCACGTCGTTGATGCGCTCCAGGTAGGTGCTCAGGAACTGGAGTTGCCCGCCGGTGCCCAGCAGGTTGGACAGGGGCACCAGCAGCGCGGTGGCCAGCGCGTTGATGCTCAGCATTTGTCCCAGGGACATCGCGCCGTCCAGCACGCGCCATGCGCCCACGCACAGCAACACCAGGGGGGACACGCGGCGCAGCGTGCCCGTCAGCGCGTCCAGCCACGCGGAGAGCCGGCCTCGCTCCAGCTCCACGTTGATCAGGTCCACGTAGAGGTTGGAGTAGCTGCCCACCATGCGGTCCTCCACGCCGAAGGCCTTGAGCGTCTGCATGCCGGACAGCATGGCCATCAGGTAGCTCTGGCTGCGCACGCCCATGTCCAGGCTGCGCGACAGGTGGCTGCGTTGTCTGGCCCGGGGCAGCGCGAACACCAGCACCTGCAACAGGCCCAGCCCCACCACCAGCAGCCCCAGCGACGCATCCGCCACCAGCAGCAGGCCCAGGTAGAGGAGCACCAGCGCACCGTCGAGCGCGCTGGACAGCAGGCCAGTGGAGAGCAGCTCGCGGATGGCTTGCTGCGAGCCCAGCCGCGTCAGCAGGTCGCCCGCGGGCCGGAGTTGGAAGAAGGGGTAGGCCAGGCTCACCAGGTGGTCCAGCAGTCCCTGCGTCATCTGCGAGTCCAGCCGCGTGCGCAGCTCCACCAGGAGCTGGCCTCGCACCACCGACGTGAGCAGTTCGAAGAGCAACACGCCCGCGAGCGCCGCGGACAGCACCCCCATCAGCGAGTAGTCCTGCCGAGGCACGACGCGGTCCACCACCATGCCGGTGAGCAGCGGCACCGCCAGCGTCAGCACCTGGAGCACGGCGGACAGCGCGAGCACCTTCACCAGCGTGCCGGCCTGCCGCTTCACCAGGGGCACCAGGTAGCGGTAGGGCCCGCGCCGCGTGTGGCCCGGCTGGAAGTTCTCGGACGGCTCCATCAGCAGGGCCACGCCGGTGAAGCACTGGCTGAACTGCTCCATGGAGACGCGGCGGCGGCCCTGGTCGGGGTCCACCACCTCGACCCAGCCGCGGCCCAGGCGCTCGAAGACGACGTAGTGCGTGAAGCGCCAGTGGAGGATGGTGGCCGGAGGCAGGAAGGGCAGCCGGTCCAGGTCCACGGAGATGGCGCGCACGCGCAGGCCCAGCTTCTGGGCGGCGGCCTTCAGCGCCTTCGCGCTGGCGCCGTCACGTCCGGGGCCTGTCACCTCGCGCACCGCGTCCAGGCCCATGTGGCGGCCGTGGTAGGCCAGCACCATGGCCAGACAGGCGGCGCCACAGTCCGTCATCGTCATCTGACGCACTTCGGGCACGCGCTTGCGCAGGCCGAGCCGCCACCGGCGCTGGGGCTGCTGCGGAGCCTCGGCCGTCATGGCGGCACGTTTCCTTCCGGCGCAATGAGCGCCGGCCACGCCAGGACACCCATCGCCAGCGCGAGGCCGAAGACGAACAGGAGCGCGAACGTCCACCGCGTCCACTGTCCACCGATGCGCAGCAGGTCACCTTCGTCCTGCACGACGCGCTGGTAGTGCGCCAGGGCTTCCTTGCGGAAGATGGAGGGGCGGCCGTCGGTGGGTGGCTGCATCGCGGGGGGACGTTAGCGCAGGGG